>JAHDVN010000371.1 GCA_023384635.1 Thermoanaerobaculia bacterium | reverse complement strand
CAGGCCACCTCCGAGATCTCGAGCAGCTCGGGGCGCTCCAGCTGGGCGGGAGCGAACGCCAAGCGTTCCTCCCAGACGAAGGACTCGGAACGGATCGGATCGAGGCGCACTTTCATTTCCGAGGCCCATCGCCAAGCTACTCAAACTAATGAATCCGCGGCGCCCTGTCAATCCGCCGCTCCGGGCCCGCAGAGGAGCAGGGCGGGGCCATCCGCCCCGCCGGAGCCGGCCGGAAGCCGCGCCGCCGCCTCGCGGCAGGGGGCGAGCGGCGCGAGCGCGGTGGCGAGGTCGCGCCACCTGCCGGCCTCGGCGCGGCGGGCGAGCGGCAGCGCCGCCAGCAGGTCGGCGAGATCGCTCGCCAGCGAGGCCAGGGCCGACGGGTCGGCCCAGACCGCCCGCCCGCCCTCCGGGCCGAGAGCGGCGAGAACCGGCGCCATCTCCGCCGCCGCCGCCAGACTCGCCGCCACCGCGCGGCGGGAGTAGCCGCGCGCCCGCCACCCGTCCGCCTCGCCCTCCCGGAGGTTTCTCCCGGCAAGCCGCAGCAGCCCCTCTCCCGGGAGCGACCAGGTTTCGGCGCCGCCCGCGGCGAGAACCGCGGCGTCCGGAGTCGCGCCCTCCCCGCGCCAGAGCCCGAACGCCCGGCTCCCGCCAGGCTCCGCCTCGGCGAGGAAGAGGGCCAGCCCCGGGCGGCCGAGCCGGGGGAGCGCCGGGGTGCGGCTCGAGCGCGGGAACACCGCCCGGAGCCAGAGCTCGCCGCCGGTGCGCTCCAACCGGTAGGCCCCGAGCGGGAGTCCCCGCTCCCGCATGCCGGCGCCGAGCACCAGGCGGGCGATCGCCGGCACCTCTTCGCCGGACGGCGCGGCGCTGCCCGGCAGCGGCGCCCCGCCCACCCGGAGCACCCACTCCCGCCCCCGCCAGGCCACCTCGGCGGAGTCCGCGCCCGCCGCAACGGCACCTCCGGCCAGCCACGGGTTGCCCGCCACCGCCCCGGCCGCCCGGGCGAGCAAGGCGGCCGCGGGGTGCAGGCGCGCCACCGCCACCCCTCGCCGGGCTGCGGGATCGAGGCCGAGGGCGAGCTCCCCGGCCGGCGGCACGACGAACGGGCCGAAGCGTGCGAGCGGCGGCCACTCGAGACCGGCGAGGCGACCGACCGCCGCGAGCCACCCATCCAGATCGCCGATCCCCTCCTCGAGCGCCCCGAGGTTCTGGTGTGGGTGGGCGATCCAGAGCCGCACCGGGTAGGCCGGATCCGCGAGCAGGGCGGCGGCGCCGCTTGCCGCCCGCAACCCCGCCGCCCGCTCGCGCGGGGCGTAGTGGGCCCGCCAGTGCCCTCCCGCGAGCAGCGCGGCCCCGAGCAGGAGGCCGAGGACCGCGGCCCGGCGCCTCATCTCTCGCCTCGCATCGCACCGGGCGCGGGGTCGAGGTCGAGCGCCGCGAGCTCGGCCGCAAGAGGGGTCAGCAGCTCCGGGGCCTCCCCGAGCCCCAGGCCGACCGCTGCGGCCGCCAGGCCGGTGGCGAGCGGCGAGCTCGCCCGGCGGGGCGGCTCCGGGGGAAGCCCGGCCGGAAGGCCTTGCACCAGATCCAGGAGCCGGCGCGCCGTCACCTCGGGGGCGTGCCGCAGCCGCACGTGCCGGCGGGCCGCCGCCCCCATCCCGGTGCGGAGCCCCGGATCGGCCGCGAGACGCCGGAAGAGGGCGAGCAGGAGCTCCTCCTCCCCCGCCCCGACGGGCACCTTCGCCACGGTCCCGTCGGGGAGCTCGGCGAACGAGCCCGCTTCGCTCACCACCACCGCCCGCCCGAGGCCGAGCAGGCGCATCAGGGTCGCGGAGGTCTCGCCGCCGGCCGGGTGGCGGAGGTTCACCGCCACGTCGGTCGCCGCCATGAGGGTGTGGAAGCGCGCGAGATCCACGCGACCGAGGAGGCGGACCCCCTCTCCCGCTTCGCCCTCGAGCCGCGTCGCGAGGTCGTAGTACGGGGAGAGCTCGCCCGCCAGCAGGAAGAGGGCTTCCGGGCGTTCGCGGCGCAGGCGGGCGAAGGCGGCGAGGGCCGGCTCGAGGTGCTTGTGCGGCGTCACCAGCCCGAAGGCGGCGAAGACCGGCGCCCCCTCGGCGATCCCGAGCTCCCGGCGGAGCGCCGAGGCCTCCCCGGCTGGCACCTCCGGCACCCGGCAGGGCATCGGGAGCGTCGCCACCCGGGCCGCGGGGCGGCTCTCGAGGATCCGCCGGCGGGTCGAGGCGCTGTGCACTGCCACCCCGAGGCTGCGGTCCACCACCCGCTCGAAGAGGGGGAAGCGCCACGGGTCGAGCGCCATGCCGTGCGCGCGCACCAGGTGCGCCGCCCACGCCCCCTCGGCCCCCGCGGCGTAGACGAGCTCGGCCGCGAACCGCTCGGGCTCCCCCGCGCCGAGCGTGAGGTCGCGGACGAGATGGTGGAGGAGGTACTCGTGGAGGACCACCAGACCGGGCAGCTCGAGCAGCAGGCGATAGGTCTCCGTGTGGTGCGCCGCCGAGTTCCCCAGCTGGTAGACGATCCGCTCGACCCGCCCGGAGGCGAGGTCCCCGGGGAGGGCGGCGAGCGGGCGCCGCGCGGCGGCTCCGTCCACCGGGCCCCCTTCCCCTGCCTCGCCCTCCGGATAGACGGTCACCTCGGCGAGCGCGCCGAGCGCCGGCAGGAGCTCGGCGCTGTAGTCGGCGATCCCGGAGGTGGCAGGGGGCAGGGGGCTGACGAAACCGAGGCGCACGGCGCTTCAGAGCCCCGCAGTGAGCGCCGCGACCACCCGGTTCCAGGTGAGGGCGGCGGTGCGCTCCCGCCCCGCGGCGCCGAGGTGGCGGGCGAGGGCCCGGTCCTCCCAGAGCCGGTCGAACGCCGCCGCGAGGCCGTCGAGGTCGGCCGGCGGGAGGACGAAGCCGTTCTCGCCGTCGGCCACGAACTCGAGCACCCCGCCGGCGTCGGCGGTCGTGACCACCGGCCGCGCGGAGCGGAACGCCTCGACCGTCACGTAGCCGTAGTCCTCGTCGAACGGGGCGTAGAAGACGGCGAGCGCCCGCGCGTACCGGCCGAGCAGCTCCTCTTCGTCCAGGCGTCCCGGCAGCTCGACGCGCGGCGCGACGCCCAGCTCCGCGGCGAGCGCCAGGAGCCGCTCGCGCTCCGGCCCCTCCCCCGCCACCACCGCCCGCACCGGGTGCTTCGTGCGGGCGAGCGCCCGGAGCAGCAGATCGAAACGCTTCATCGGGTCGAGCCGCCCGGCGGTGAAGACCGCCTCCCCGTGGGCCTCCTGCCGGTAGCGGTCGCCGAGCGGCGGCGGCGGATGGAGCGGTGTCGCCTCGAGGCCGTTGAAGCGCGCCAGGCGTGCCGCGGTGTTGCCGGAGAT
>JAHDVN010000370.1 GCA_023384635.1 Thermoanaerobaculia bacterium | reverse complement strand
GGCGCGTGCCGCTGGTCGGGGTCTTCGTCGGGGCGCGGCCGGAGGAGGTGCAGCTGAGCCTCGCGGCCGGCGGCCTCGACTTCGCGCAGCTCCACGGCCCGGAGCCGGACGCGTGGGCGGCAGCGCTCGGCGGGCGGGCGCTGCGCGCCATCGCGGCGGAGGAGGCAGCCGACGACGGTGCGGCCGCGCGGATGGCCGCGTTGCCCTCCGCCTGGGGCTTCGTCGTCGACCGCGCCGATCCGGTACGCTTCGGCGGGACCGGCGAGCGCTGGGCGTGGCGGCGGCTGCCGCGCCCGGGCCCGGGACAGCGCCTGCTGGTGGCCGGGGGGATCCGACCGAACAACGCGCTCGCCGCGCTCGCCGCCACCGGCGCCGACGGGATCGACGTCGCCTCGGGGGTCGAGGCGAGCCCGGGCATCAAGGACCCCGAGCTGCTGGCGCGGCTCTTCGAGGAGGTCGAGCATGGGGCGATGGAAGAGCGGGCCTGACGCGCGGGGGCGGTTCGGGCCGTTCGGCGGACGCTACGCGCCGGAGACGCTGATGGCGCCGCTCGCGGAGCTCGCGGCGGCGTACGACCGGGCGCGGCGGGACCGGGGCTTCCGGGGGCGGCTCGCGGGGCTGCTGGCCTCCTGGGCCGGGCGCCCGACGCCGCTCACCTGCGCCGAGCGCCTCACCGCCGAGCTCGGCGGGGCGCGCATCTACCTGAAGCGCGAGGATCTCCTCCACACCGGGGCGCACAAGCTGAACAACGCCCTCGGACAGGCGCTGCTCGCCGCGGAGATGGGCAAGCGGCGCCTGATCGCCGAGACCGGCGCCGGCCAGCACGGCGTGGCGACCGCCACCGCCGCCGCCAGGCTCGGGCTCGACTGCGTGGTCTACATGGGCGAAGAGGACATGCGGCGGCAGCGCCTCAACGTCGACCGCATGCGCCTGCTCGGGGCCGAGGTGGTGGCGGTCGCGGCGGGCTCGCGCACTCTCAAGGACGCCATCAACGAGGCGATGCGCGACTGGGTCACGAACGTCGCCACCACCCACTACGTGCTCGGCTCGGTGCTCGGGCCCGATCCGTTCCCGCGCATGGTGCGCGACTTCCAGAGCGTGATCGGCGACGAGGCGCGGCGGCAGCTGCGGCGCGAGACCGGGCGTGACCTGCCGGATCTCGTCGTCGCCTGCGTCGGCGGCGGCAGCAACGCGCTCGGCATCTTCGCCCCCTTCCTCGGGAGCCCGAGCGTGCGCCTGATCGGGGTCGAGGCCGGGGGCCGGGGCGAGGGCGCCGGCGAGCACGCGGCGCGCTTCGGGCCGGGGCGGGTCGGCGTCCTCCACGGCACCCGCACCCTCCTGCTCCAGGACGAGGCCGGCCAGGTGCTGCCGACCCACTCGGTGTCGGCCGGCCTCGACTACCCGGCGGTCGGGCCCGAGCACGCCGAGCTGGCGCGGCTCGGCCGGGTCGAGTACACGCGGGCCAGCGACGGGGAGGCGGTGGCGGCGTTCCGGCTCCTCGCGCGCACGGAGGGGATCCTGCCGGCGCTGGAGACCGCCCACGCGCTGGCCGAGGTGGCGCGGCGCGCGCCGCGCCTCGCGCGGCGACACCTGATCCTGGTCAACCTTTCCGGCCGGGGGGACAAGGACCTCGAATCGGTCCTCGCCCACGAGGCGGGCGAGCCGGTCGCCGGAGGAGGAGCATGAGCGCGCTCGCCGACCTCTTCGCCCGCTGCCGCGCCGAGGAGCGCGCGGCGTTCGTGCCGTTCCTCGTCGCCGGCGACCCCGACCTCGACGCCACCGAGCGCCTGCTGCTCGCCCTGGCGCGGGCGGGGGCGGACGCGATCGAGATCGGCGTCCCGTTCTCCGACCCGATCGCCGACGGTCCGGTGATCCAAGCCGCGTCGGAGCGCGCGCTGGCCGGGGGCGTCACGCTCGCGCGGATCCTGGCGCGGGTGGCGCACCTGCGCGGCCGGCTGGGCGTGCCGCTGGTCCTCTTCAGCTACGCCAACCCGATTCTCGCGCTCGGCGCCGAGCGCTTCGCCGAGCAGGCGGCGGCCTCCGGCATCGACGCGGTGCTGGTGGTCGACCTGCCGCCGGAGGAGGCGGCGGAGGAGCTCGGGCCGCGCCTGGCCGAGCGGGGCGTCGACCGCATCTTCCTGCTCGCCCCGACGAGCGGTCGCGAGCGGATCGACCGCGTGGCGAAGGCCGGCAGCGGCTTCGTCTACTTCGTCTCGCGCGCCGGCGTGACCGGAGAGCGGGAGGCGCTCGCCGCGGAGCTGCCGCGGCAGCTCGCCGCGGTGCGCCGCCGGGTCGGCCTGCCGGTGGTGGTCGGCTTCGGGATCTCGACCCCGGAGCAGGTGGCGGCGGCCGCCGGCCTCGCCGACGGCGTGGTGGTGGGCAGTGCCCTCGTCCGCCTTGCCCACGACTGCCGCGACGAGCCCGATCCCGTGGCCCTGGTGGAGGAGCGGGCGCGTCAGCTCGCGGCCGCGACCCGCCGCGAGAAGGCGCGCGGCCCGCTGCTCGGGCGCTGGCGGCGCGGCCGCTCCGGAGCCCGTTCGGGCTAGGCTACGCCCGCGTGCCCGACCGCCCCCGCCGCCCGCCCAGCTTCCAGGCCGCTCCGGCCGGCTGGGCCCTCCTCGCGCTCCTGCTCGCCGGCGGAGGTGCAAGCGCCCAGACCGCGGCACGGACACCCGAGTGCGCCGACCCGTCGCTCTGGCGGGTGCTCCCCGATCCGCAGCTGCGCCTGGAGCCCACGCAGGCGCTCGCCGCCTCCGGCTGGGGGGAAGCGCCCGCCGGCACGCGCATCGGTCTCCCGCCGGGAGCCTACTGGCTGCGCGTCGCCATCGAGGGACGGAGCGACCGCGCCGAGCTCTTCCTCGTGGAGCCGGACCCCGGCTGGCACCGGGTCGAGCTCTACCGCGATCCAGCACGGCCGCCGGCGGCCGTGACCGGCGTCGAGTTCCCGCTCGCGCGGCGGACGGTCCGCCACACCCAGCCGCTGCTGCCGCTCGTCGTGCCGCCGGGGCAGCGGGTCGAGCTGCTCCTGCGCCTGACCTCCCATCCGGACCGCTACATGCGGCCCGCCACCTTCCTGGTCGGCTGCGAGCCGATGATGGACCACTTCGAGCAGGAGCTCACGGCGCGGCATCTGCACGGCCTCTACGGCGGCCTGATGTTCGCGATCGTGGTCTACAACCTCTTCCTCTTCTTCGCGATCCGCGACCGCATCTACCTGCGCTACGTGCTCTACGCGGGGAGCTTCGGGGCGATCTGGCTCTCGCAGGCGGGGATCGGCTTCGAGCTCGTCTGGCCCGGTGCGCCGGGCTGGAACGAGGTCTCGACCTTCGCCTTCGCGGTCGCCGCCATCTTCTTCGGCAACGGCTTCGTGAAGGCGTT
>JAHDVN010000369.1 GCA_023384635.1 Thermoanaerobaculia bacterium | reverse complement strand
GTGCGCTCGGACGTCGCCGTCCAGATCTACGGCGACGACCTCACGCTGCTCGAGAGCAAGGCGGCCGAGGTGGTCCGCACCCTCCAGCGGGTGCCCGGCGCGGCCGACGTCAAGGCGGAGCAGACCACCGGCCTCCCGGTGCTGCGCGTGCGGATCGACCGGCAGGCCGCCGCCCGGCTCGGGATCCACGCCGAGGAGATCCTCGACGTCGTCGAGGCGGTGGGCGGCATCCCCGCCGGCGTCGTCTTCGAGGGGCAGAAGCGCTTCCTGCTGCAGGCGCGCTTCGGGGAGGAGACGCGGTCGAGCCTCGACCGCATCCGCGACCTGCGGGTGCCGGCGCCGCCGGCGGTCGCAGGCGGTCCGCGGCGGCTCGTGCCGCTCTCCCAGGTCGCCAACGTGACCCTCGAGGACGGCCCCGCGCAGATCAGCCGCGAGAACGTCAGCCGGCGGATCAGCGTCGAGGCCAACGTGCGAGGGCGGGACCTGGGTTCGTTCATCGCCGACGCCCAGGTGGCGGTGCGGGAGGAGGTCCGGCTACCGCCCGGCTGGTCGCTCGCCTGGGGTGGCCAGTTCGAGAACCTCCAGTCGGCCTCGCGCCGGCTGGCGCTGCTCGTGCCGGTCGCGCTGCTCCTCATCTTCCTCCTCCTCTACACCACCTTCGGCTCGGCGCGCCTCGCGGCGCTGATCTTCCTCACCGTGCCGCTCGCGGCGAGCGGTGGCATCGCGGCGCTCGCCCTGCGGGGCTACCCGTTCTCGATCTCGGCCGGCGTCGGCTTCATCGCGCTGTTCGGCATCGCGGTGCTCAACGGCGTCGTGCTCGTCTCCCACATCGTCGAGCGGCGCGCCCGCGGCCTCGGCGCGGACGCCGCGGCCCGCGAAGGCGCCCTGGTGCGGCTCCGGCCCGTGCTGATGACCGCGCTCGTCGCCTCGCTCGGGTTTGTGCCGATGGCGCTCGCGACCAGCGCCGGCGCCGAGGTGCAGAGACCCCTGGCGACAGTGGTGATCGGCGGCCTGCTCACGTCGACGCTCCTCACCCTCCTCGTCCTGCCGGCCCTCTATTCCCGGTTCACGGGGCGGGCCGACCGGGCGGAGAGTAGAGCGGACGCTGGCGCCGGCGGCCCGTTTCCGGCTAGCCTGCGGCCGGCGGGAGGCGCATGACGAGAGCAGGGTTGGCCGGCTGGTACCGCGAGCGCGCAACGCGCGGCGCCGCTCGCATCGTCGCCGCGCTCCTCCTCGGCGGCAGCGCCACTGCGCTCGCCGCCCAGGCGGGGCTCCCCGCCGCGGTCTTCGCCGACGCCTTCGAGGCCGGGAGCATCGTCGCCTGGGATCCGCACTCGACCGGCTACCCGCCCTTCGCGCCGTGCGCGGTGCCGCTCGCTTCCGTGGACACGCAGGGGGCGACCGTGGTCGGCGACGGCACGCCCGGCAGCTGCGACGAGGCGGCGCTCGACCTGGCGCTCGCCTCGCACAACGGCCAGATCCGCTTCGACTGCGGCGCGGCGCCGCACACCATCGTGGTCACCGGCGAGAAGACGGTGACGTCGGGTCTCGTGCTCGACGGCGGCGGCACGATCGCGCTCTCCGGGGGCGGCACGACCCGCATCCTCGGCTTCCGCCCGGGCGCAGGGCTGCCCACGCTCACCCTCCAGCAGCTCGCCCTGCGCGACGGCTTCACTGGCGACCTCCCCGGCACGACGACGGCGAGCGGCGGAGCGGCGGTCTACCGGGCGAGCGGCGGCCACCTCGAGGTCATCGGCTGCCGCTTCGAGAACAACGTCGGCCCCGCGACCGGCCAGGACGTCGCGGGCGGAGCGATCTACTCGTTCGGCGTCGGGACGACCACGATCGTCGGCAGCACCTTTCTCGGCAACCGCTGCAGCAGCGGCGGCGCCCTCGGGGCGCTCGGCGTCGACGGCAACCACCTCACGGTCGTCAACAGCGTCCTCGCCCACAACGCCGCCACCGGCAGCGGCGGCAACCCGGGCAACGGCGGCAACGGCGGGGCGATCTACGTCGACGGCAACGACCAGAGCGTCGCGCTCTGCGGCACCCGCCTCGTCGCCAACGCCGCCAACGCCCGCGGCGGCGGACTGTTCCGCGTCTCGAACAACGGCGTGGGGCCGATGGCGATCGACCGCTCTCTCGTCTACGGCAACCGGATCCCGGACGGACCCGACAGCCAGGCCGGCGGGCTCTATCTCCAGGGGCTGCAGCTCACGATCGACCGCTCGACGATCGCCCGCAACGTCGCGTCGAGCACGGGAGGGATCTTCGTCGCCACCAACCCGGGGAGCCAGACGCTCGCGATGACCAACAGCACGGTGGCGGGCAACGTCGCGCGCACCGGGCTCGGCGCCGGCATGGCCGTCGCCGCCGCGATCACCGGCACGCTCCACCACGTGACGCTGGCCGGCAACGCCAACCTCGGCTCCGCCTCGTTCGCGAGCGCGCTGGCCGGCGGCGATTCGCTCGCGATCGTCAACAGCCTCGTCGCCGACAACCTCAAGGTCTTCGTCTGGGAGAACACGAGCTGCAACCGCAGCCACGCCGGCGCCGACGCGATCCAGTGGCCCCAAACGAACGCCGGCGGCCAGAGCGAGCTCGCCTGTGTCGGCGGCGGCGAGACAGTCTTCCTCGACCCGCTGCTCGCCCGCCTCGCTCACGACGCCGGCGCCACGCCGACGATCCGCCCCCGGAGCCCGGCCGTCGCCGGCGCCGCGAGCGCCTCCTGCCTGCCCACCGACCAGACCGGCCGCCCCCGCCCCGTCCCCTGCACCCCCGGCGCGGTCGAGGTGCCGTAGCGGGCGGGACGGTTTCGCGGCGGGGAGAGCGGTTCTCACCAGCGGCATCGCCCGCGCGCGCGACGTCCCTGCTAGGATCCCGCCGCACCACACGGGCACAGAGCATCGCGGAGGGGTCCCATGCAGACACCCCAGGACGTCGCTCGACCCGGAGCCGCCGCGTGAGCTCGGCTCCGCGTTCCCTCCGCCCCCCGGGGGGCTTCCGGCTTCCGCCGATCGGCCGGGGCGACACCGGCTACGAGACCAGCCGTCGCGTCTGGAACGGCTGGCACGACCGCAGTCCCGAGTGGATCCTGCGCTGCGCCTCCGCCGCGGAGGTCGCGGCCGCCGTCCGGTTCGCCCGCGACAGCGGCCTGCCGCTCGCGGTGCGCGGCGGCGGACACTCGTTCCCCGGCTACGGCACCTGCGACGGCGGCGTCGTGGTGGACCTCGGGCCGCTCGGCGAGGTCCGCGTCGACGAGAGGGAGCGCCGCGCCGCGGTCGGCGGCGGCGCGACCTGGGGGGCGCTGGACGCGGCGACCGCTCCCCACGCGCTCGCAGTCCCCGGCGGTCTCGTCTCGACCACGGGCGTCGGCGGTCTCACCCTGGGC
>JAHDVN010000368.1 GCA_023384635.1 Thermoanaerobaculia bacterium | reverse complement strand
GCGCGCTGCCGCTGTTGCTCCTTGCGCGCGCCGGGGGAGAGGTAGGGGCGGCCGGTGCCCAGCACGCGGGGCGGACCCCCGGGAAGGGGAGCGGACATGGCCCCAGTCTAGGCGTAAACGAAGCGTAAATCCAAGGCGGCCCGGAGGCCGCCGCTCAGGCGGCGGAGCTCGCCCCGGTCCGGCGCCGTCCCGCTGCCGCCAGCGCGAACGCCCGCGCCTCCTCCGGCGGGAGCGCGGGGGAGTAGAGGAACCCCTGCGCGTTCTCGCAGCCGAGGGAGAGGAGGAGGCGCCGCTGCGCCGCGGTTTCGACCCCCTCGGCCACCACGTTCAACCCGAGCCGCTTGCCGAGCTCGACGATCGCGCGCACGAGCTCGGCCGACTGGCCCGTCCGCGCGAGCGAGGCGACGAAGGAGCGGTCGATCTTGAGCACGTCGGCGGGAAACTGGTGGAGGTGCCCGAGCGAGGAGTAGCCGACCCCGAAGTCGTCGATCGCCACGCCGGCCCCGAGGCTGCGGAGCCGCTCCAGGACAGCCCGCGCGACCCGCGGGTCGCGGGCGAGGGCCGTCTCGGTGATCTCGATGCGCAGCCGGGAGGGCTCGACCGCGTGGTGCGCCAGCGCCGCCTCGATCTGTCCGGCGAGGCCCGGGTCGCTCAGTTGGGCCGCCGAGAGGTTCACGGAGATGGGCAGGTGGCGGACTGCGGGCTCCGCCGTGTCCCATGCCGCGAGTTGAGAGCACGCCTCGTCGAGGGTCCAGGTGCTGATCGCGTCGATGGCGCCGCTCTCGATGGCGATGTCGAGGAACTCGCCCGGGGCGAGGAGGCCCCGCTCCGGATGGTGCCAGCGCAGGAGCGCCTCCAGGAAGACCACCACTCCATCGCGGAGGCGCACGATCGGTTGGTAGCGCAGCACCAGCTCCCGCCGTTCGAGGGCGCGCACGAGGTCGGCTTCGAGTCGCAGCTGGCGCAGCGCGGCCTGTCGCATCTCCCGGTCGAACAGCTGATAGGTGCCGCGCTCCCGCGTCCGCGCCCGCCGCATCGCCGCGTCGACGTCGCGCAGCAGGTCGGCCGCCTCTTCCTCGCCGAGGGCGCTCACCGCCACGCCGATGTGGGCGGTGAGGAGCAGCTCGTGCCCGGCGACGGCGAACGGCCGCCGCAGATCGGCCAGGATCCGCTCCGCCACGGCGGCCGCGTTGACCGGGCTGCGCACGTCCTCGAGCAGGGCGAGGAAGGTGTCGCCCTCGACGCGGGCGAGGGTGTCGCCCGGCCGCAGACACTGCTCGAGCCGGCGCGCGCAGGCGACGAGCAGCTCGTCGGCCGTCTGCGGTCCCAGGCTCTCGTCCACCACGGCGAGGCGGTCGAGGCCGATGGCGAGCACGGCGAGGTGGTCGATGTCCCGGCGCCGGAGGCGGGCGAGCGCCCGGTCGAGGCGGTCGCGCAGGAGCACCCGGTTCGGCAGCTCGGTGAGCGGGTCGCGCGCCGTGCGGTCGGTGATGTCGGAGAGTGAACCGGCCATCCGGTGGGGCTTCCCGTCGGCGTCCCGGACCGCCAGGCCGCGGGCGAGAACCCAGCGGTGGCTGCCGTCCCGGTGGACGAGCCGGTGCTCGTCCTCGAAATGCGGCGAGGCCCCTTCGAGGTGCTCGTCGAGCCGGTTCTGCAGCCGCTCGCGGTCGGCCGGGTGGACGCGCGAGAACCACTCCTCCGGGTCGTCTCCGATCTCGTGCTCGCCGAAGCCGAGCAGCTCCTTCCAGCGCCCGGAGAAGAAGATGCGACTGCGGGGAATGTCCCAGTCCCAGATGCCGTCCTTGGCTCCCTCGACCGCGAGGGCGTAGCGCTCCTCGCTCGCCCGCAGCGCCTCCTCGGCGAGCTTGCGCTGGGTGATCTCCTGGCAGATCGTGACCAGCCCCGCCGGGTCACCCCTCCCGTCCGTCACCAGATCGCGCATCACCTCGACCGCCAGCTCGCCGCCGTCGCGGCGGCGGTGCCGCGTTTCGTAGTGGAGGCGGCGGAGCTGCTTGACCTCGCGGAACTCGAGCCGCGCCGTCGGGTCGTCCGGGGCGAGCTTGGCGAGGGGCTCACCGAGCAGCTCCTCCTCGCGGTAGCCGTGCATCTCGGCGAGCGCGGGGTTGACGTAGAGCAGGCGCTGGTCGCGGTCGGAGAAGGCGACGCCGACCTGCATGGTGGCGAGCGCCTTCTCGAGGCGGCGCAGGTGGTCCCGCGTCTCCTCGAGCGGCGAGAGGTCGCGGACGACGAGCAGCGAGGTCCCCGCCCGCGCGTCCGGGAGGCGCCGCCGCCGCACCCAGACCGGAAACGACGAGCCGTCCTGGCGAAACGCCTCGAGCCGGTGGCCGTCCTCCGCCGAGCCGGTCGCCGAGCGCGACTCGGAGGAGAGGAGCACCCCGAGGCTCTTGCCCGCCAACGAGCGCGCGGCGTGTCCCCAGAGTCTCTCGACTGCCGGGCTGGCCTGGAGGATCCGCTGCCCGGGGTCGACCAGCAGCACGGCCTCGTCGAGTGCCTCGAGCAGCGCCTCGACCGCTCCCGGAGTCGTGAGGTCGGCGGGTGGTTCCATGGTCATCGGGAGCCTCCGGTCACGCACTGCCGGGCAGCCAGAGCGAGAGCGCGCGCCGCCGCCGGATCCGCGGCGAGCGCGGTGAGGTGGCCCATCTTGCGGCCGCGGCGCGGCTCCGCTTTCCCGTAGAGGTGGAGGTGGACATCGGAGCGCCGCAGCGCGGCGGCCCAGTCGGGCTCGCGCGGGCGCCCTTCGGGCCGCGCCCCCGTCCACCAGAGATCGCCCAGGAGGTTCGCCATCGCGGCCGGTGCGCGCGGGGCGGGATCGCCGAGCGGCAGGGCGCAGACGGCCCGCAGCTGCTGCTCGAACTGCGAGGTGAGCGCGGCCTCGATCGTCAGGTGGCCGGAGTTGTGGGGCCGCGGGGCGAGCTCGTTGACGAGCAGCGAGCCGTCCTCGTCCCAGAACAGCTCCACGCAGAGGACGCCGACGAACCCGAGCGCCTCGGCGATCGCGCGCGCCAGGTCGACCGCTTCGCGGGCGAGCGGAGCCGGCAGCCCGGCGGGGAGGACCGAGAGATCGAGGATCCCGCCTTCGTGGCGGTTCGCGATCGGCCCGTAGGCGGCGAAGTCGCCCTCCGCGCTCCGGACCGCCACGACCGAGAGCTCGGCCCGAAAGGCCACCCGCCGCTCGTAGATCGCCTCGCCCCCGCCGAGCTCCTGCCAGGCGGCTGCGGCCTCGCCGGCGTCGGCGACGGGCCGCTGCCCCTTGCCGTCGTAGCCGAACCCCGCGGTCTTGAGCAGTCCCGGGAGGCCGACCTCCGCGAGCGCCGGCTGGCGCGCCGGCGCTGCGGCGCCGAGGCGGTCGGGCGGGGAGGGGGGGCGTGCGGCGGGGAGACCGGTCGGGGCCCGC
>JAHDVN010000003.1:11195-31612 GCA_023384635.1 Thermoanaerobaculia bacterium | reverse complement strand
GTCGCTCTCGAGCCCGACCAAGCCCGGCACGTCGACGGGATAGAGGGTGTAGCCGACCTGGTTGGCGGCGGCGAGGATCGGCGCGTAGATCTCCTCGCGCCGCACCAGGCCCGCCGACGGGTCGCCGACCAGGAGCGGCTCGCCCACCGCGTACTCGGCGGCGTCCTCCGGCCAGCCGCCGGACAGCAGCAGCATCACCTTCCTCCCGGGCGGCTCCGCGAAACTGCGCAGGGCCCCCACGGCGGCGAAGACCACGCCCTGCACGTGGCTCTGCAGCCGCTGTGCGAAGGCGAGCTCGTGCGCCTCGAGTGCGGTCCGCGGCCAGGCGCCGGAGCGCGACCCGAGGTCGCGGAAGAGTCGCTGGTCGTTCTGCAGATTGCGCAGCTCGCCCAGCCGCTGCAGGCCGAAGGTCGGCCGCGCCATGGCGTCGCGCAGCGCCCGGTCGAGCGCCACGGGCGACGCGGACCAGCTGGTGAGCATCGTGAGCTTGCGGCCGTCGAAGGCGACGATCGCCATCCGGTCCTCCGGGCCGAGGCGCCCGAGCTCCTCCCGCAGGCGGGTGAGGACCTGGTCGAGGTCCCTCCGGACCGAGAAGACCTCGTCGACGAAGACCAGGTAGCTCGTCCCCACCGGCTCGCCCGGAGCGAGCGCCGGAGCCCCCGGCACCGCCGGCTCCTCCGCCACCGCCGCCGGGGCGATCGCCGTCCCGCCGCGCACTTCGGTGAAGAAGCCGATCGGCACCTCGGCGCCGTCGACGAGGAGCTGGAAGTCCCGGGCCTCGAGCCCGGTGACCGGGAGGCCGCCGCGGTCGGTCACCACGACCTCGAGGTTCACGACGCGCACCTCCAGCGTCTCTCCGAAGATCGGGGCGGGGGCCTGCTGGCCGGCGGCGGGTCGAAGGACGGCGGCGAGGGCCAGCGCGAGGGCGGCGACGAGGGTCCGATTCGCCTTCATGGTTCGACTCCTTTCCGCCGCGGCGGATGGCGCGGCGTGCTCGAGCGGCTAGATCAGAGCAAGATGCGTGCCGCCGCTGCTCAGTAGATACGGCCGAGTCGCCGCGCGAGATGAGCGACGAGGCCGGGGGCGTGCTCGCGGGAGTTCTCGATGAAGATCCGGTGGGTGGCGTGGCCGGCCTGGAGCGAGCCGGCGACGTAGAGGCCCGGGACGTTCGACTCGCAGGTCGCCGGGTCGTGGTGGGGAATGCCGGTGGCCTCGTCGACCTCCACTCCCGAGGCCCGCACCAGGCGGAGGTCCGGGTGGTAGCCGAGGAGGACGTAGGAGCAGTCGGCGGCGATGCGCTCCTCTCCGCGGGGTCCCACCACCTGCGCGCCGCCGTCCCCGAAAGAGGTCACGCGGGTCTCGAACCGGGCCTCGATCTCCCCCGCCGCCACGCGGTTCTCGAGGTCGGGGCGGAGCCAGTACTTGACCGTCTCCTTGAGGGCGGAACCGCGGTGGACGAGCGTCACCGCGGCCCCGGCCCGCCAGAGGTCGAGGGCCGCTTCGGCCGCCGAATTGCCCCCGCCGACCACCAGGACCCGCTCCCGGTAGTGGGCGTGCGGCTCCCGGTAGCGGTGGCGCACCGCCGCCCCGTCCTCCCCCGGCACGCCGAGGCGGCGCGGGGTGTCGAAGTAGCCGGTGGCGATCGCCACCGCCCGGGTCGCCCGCTGCCGCTCCCCTCCGCGCCCCCGCGTCAGCACCGCGAACCCCTCCCCCTCCCGGTGGATCACCACCACCTCTTGGTGCAGCGCGAGCGGGATCCGGAGCGCTTCGGCGACCCCGCGATAGTAGGCGAGCGCCTGCCGCCGCGTGGGCCGCTCCTCGGGGATCGGGAACGGGATCCCCGCGATCGCGAGCCGCTCGCGGGTGCTGAAGAAGACCATGTCGGTGGGGAACCCCTGGAGCGCCTGGGTGATCGCGCCGCGGTCGACGACCAGCGTCGCGAGCCCCGCCCGCAGTGCCTCGGCGCCGATCGCCAGGCCGGTCGGGCCGGCCCCCACGACCAGCAGGTCGAGCGCCGGCTCCGGCGCGACGTCGCTGCTCACGCGCTCGACGCGGCGCGGTGACGGACGCGGGCGATGAGCAGGAGGCAGACGGCGAGCACCGCGAGCGCCACCGCCTGCGCCACCGTGAACGCCCCCAGGAAGCGGTCGTCCTTGGCGCGCAGGAACTCGATCAGGAAGCGCTCGGCCGAGAGCAGCGAGAGCACCCAGAGCCCGGCCTCCCCGGCCGCGAGGCGGCCGAGCAGGCGGCGGCCCACCAGCCAGATCGCCACTCCGAGGGCCAGCTCGTAGAGCTGCGTCGGGTGGACGGCGAGGAGCGCGCTGTCCGGGACGCTCGCCGGCAGGTCGACGCCGAACTCCGAGCGGAGGAAGCCCGCGGTGGTCGGCGGCAGGCCGTTCGGGTAGGTGATGCCCCAGGGCAGGTCGGTCGGGCGGCCGTAGTCGTCGCCGACCAGGAAGCAGCCGATCCGCCCGATCCCGTAGCCGAGGGCGAGCGCCGGCGCCATGGCGTCCACCAGGCGGGCGTACGGGATCCGGCGCCGGTGGGCCACCCAGAGCACGGCCGCCACCCCGGCGAGGAAACCGCCGTACCAGACCAGGCCGGAGCGCTCGAAGAGCAGCCCGAAGTCCCGGTAGAGCGCCGCGTAGTAGACCTTCGCCCCGGCGATCCCCGCCAGACCGGCCGCGAAGACCAGGCTGCTCGCATCGTCGTCGTCCCCCGCCCCGGTGGCGAGGAGGTTGCGCCGCAGCTCGGCGTAGCCGGCGAGGAAGGCCAGGACCATCATCACGCCGAAGGGGCTGATCGCGATCGGTCCGATTCGGAAGAGTTCCTGGATCATGGCGGCGCGCGGCAGCTTATCATCGGCCCCATGCCCGTCCCGGCCTCCCATCCCCGCGCCGAGCCCCTCGCCCGCGGGCAGCGGCAGCGCCTCCTGTTGCGCCTGCTGCGCCACCCGGGACAGCGGCAGGCGAAGCGCCTCCTCGCCCGGCTCCACCCCGCGGACATCGCCGAGCTCTTCGCCCTGCTCACCCCCGGAGAGCAGCAGGCGCTGCTCGGCGTTCTTCTCGAGCTGCGCCTGGCGGCGCGCACCCTGCGCGAGCTCGGCAGCGAGACGCAGCGCCAGGTCTTCGCGATGACGCCCGACGGCCCGCTCGCCAGCATGCTCGGCCGCCTCACTCCGCCCGACGCCGTCGACCTGCTCCGGGAGATGGACGAGGAGCGGCGCGAGGCGGTGCTGGCGCTGCTCGAGCCGAGCTTCGCGGCGCGCGTGCGCAATCTCATGCGCTACGGCGAGGCCACCGCCGGCGGCCTCATGAACCCGGACGTCTCCTCCTTTTCCGGAGATCTCGCCGCCGGCGAAGCTGTGGCGCGGTTGCGGCAGCTGGCCGAGGAGCGACGCCTCTTCTACCTCTACGTGACCGACGAGCGCCGGCACCTGCTCGGGATCGTGAGCCTCTGGGCGCTGGTCACGTCGGCCTCCGACCGGCTGCTGCGCGAGATCATGACCCGCGACGTGGTCACCGTCCGGGTGGACATGCCCGAGGAGGACGTGGCCCAGGTCTTCGGCCGCTACGACCTGCTCGTCGTGCCGGTGATCGACGAGGACGGCAAGCTGGTCGGCTCCATCTCGGTCGACGACGTGCTCGACGTGGTCGAGGAGGCGGCGACCGAGGACCTCTACCGCCTCGCCAACCTCGACACCCACGAGACGCTGGCGACGCCTCCGGCGCGCTCGGTCCGGCTGCGCCTCCCCTGGCTCCTGCTCAACCTCCTGACCGCCTTCACTGCCGCGAGCGTCGTCGGCCTCTTCCTCGGCACGATCGAGAAGTACGCGATCCTCGCGATGTTCATGCCGATCGTGGCCGGCATGGGCGGGAACGCCGGTACCCAGACCCTGACCCTCATGGTGCGCGGCTTCGCGCTCGGCGAGCTCGACCTGCGCAAGAGCACGAGCGTCCTCCTGCGTCAGATGAGCGTCGGCGCGATGAACGGCTTCCTGATCGGCCTGGTCCTGGCGCTGATTTCCTGGCTGTGGGAGAGGAACCTCGTCCTCTCGGGGATCCTCTGGTTCGCCTCCGCGGTCAACCTCACCGTCGCCGGTCTGATGGGAGCTGCGGTCCCCACGCTGTTGCGACGGCTAAAGCTCGATCCAGCGCTCGGGAGCTCGATCTTCGTCACGACCGCGACCGACGTTGGAGGCTTCCTCGCCTTCCTCGGCACGGCGACCCTCCTGCTCGGCGCACTCGCCCGGTGACCGCCCTTCCGCCGCTCGACCCGACCGCCCTCGGGCTGGTCCGCCCCGACGCCCCCGGTCTCGCCCGGCTCCGCGAGTTCCTCGGCCCGGACGGGCTGCGGACGGACGCCGGGGCACTGGAAGCGCACGGACGCGACGAGACGGAGAGCCTTTGCTTCCTCCCGGACGCGATCGCCCTGCCGCGGAGTACCGGGGAGGTGTCGCGCACCCTCGCTCTCTGTCACGCCGGGCGCTGGCCGGTGGTGCCGCGCGGGGCCGGGACCGGCCTCTCGGGCGGGGCGCTGCCGGTGGCCGGGGGGATCGTGCTCTCGCTGGCGCGGATGGACCGGATCCGGGAGCTCGATCTCGCGAACCTCACCGTCACCGCCGAGGCCGGGGTGGTGCTGGCCGACCTGCAGCGGCGGGTCGACGAGCACGGCCTCCGCTATCCCCCCGACCCGGCGAGCCGGGAGTCCTGCCGGCTCGGCGGCAACCTGGCCGAGAATTCCGCCGGCCCACGTTCCTGCAAGTACGGCACGACCGGCGACTGGGTCCTGGGGCTGGAGACGGTGCTGGCCGACGGCACGCCGCTGGCCACCGGCGGCAAGAACCGCAAGGACGTCGCCGGCTACGACCTCACCGGCCTGCTCGTCGGCTCGGAAGGGACGCTCGCCGTGATCACCGCGGCGACGCTGCGGCTGGTGGCGCGCCCGCGGGCGACCCTCACGCTGATCCTCCCCTTTCCCGCCCTCGACGCCGCCGCCGCGGCGGTCGCCGCCCTCTTCCTCGACGGGCACCACCCGGCCGCCTGCGAGCTCCTCGAGGAGGGGGCGATCGCCGCCGTGGCCCGGCTCGTCCCGCTGCCCGCCGCCCTCGCCGGACAGGTGGCGCTGCTGTTGGTGGAGCTCGACGGCGACGAGGACGAGGCGCTCCTCGACGAGGCGGCCGCGCTCGAGGAGCTGGCCCGCGGGCTCGGCGGCGGCGAAGCGTTGGTGGCGCGCGAGGCGGCCGAGCAACGGCGGCTCTGGGAGATCCGCAGCAAGGTGGGCGAGGCGGTCAAGCAGGGCTCGGTCTACAAGGAGGCCGACGCGGTGGTGCCGCGGGCGGCGCTCGCCGAGCTGGTGCGGGCAGCGCGTGCCGCGGCCGCCCGGCAGGGGCTCCGCGCCGTCTGCTACGGGCACGCCGGCGACGGCAACCTGCACGTGAACCTGCTCCAGGGCGATCTCCCCGACGCCCTCTGGCGCGAACGCCGGGACGCCGCCGAGGAGGAGCTCTTCCGCGCCGTGGTCGCGCTCGGCGGCTCGATCACCGGCGAGCACGGGGTCGGCTGGACCCAGCGCCGTTACCTGCCGTTGCGGCACGCTCCGGCGGCGATCGCTCTCATGCGCGCGATCAAGCGCACCTTCGACCCGGCCGGCATCCTCAACCCCGGGAAGATCTTCCCGGACCCCTGAGGGGACCCCCGCTACCCCTCACCGCCGGGCATCGGCGGCACCGGCAGGCCCAGGCCGGCCAGCACCTCGCGGGCGGCGCGCTCGCCGGACTCGCAGCCCCCCTCCATGTAACCCTGGAAGTCGAGCGAGGTGTGCTCGCCGGCGAAGTGCAGGCTCCCCTCCGGCTCGCCCTCCAGGCCGCGGAGGCCCGTCCACTGCCCGGGCTGGTAGCAGGCGTAGCTGCCGCGGGCCCACTCGTGGGTCGGCCAGTGGAAGCGGGCCTCCCGGCCGCGCACCCCCTCGAGCCCCGGGAAGACCCGCGCGAGCTCGCGCGTGGACGCCTTCGCCTGCTCGGACGGCGTGCCCGCTCCGGTCTCCAGCCCGCGCAGACCGCCGCTGTAGTGGACGAGGATCCCCCCTCTTCCCGGCTGCAGGCGGGTCGACTCCCAGACGAGCTGGAACGGCAGGTCGGAGAGGACGCTCCCGTTCGACTGGCCGCGGGTCCGCCAGAGCCGCTCGGCGTACCCGACCATGAGCTTGGCGTTGGTGCCGTAGCCGAGCTCGGCGATCGCGCGGCGCTTGGCCGGCGCGAGCTCCACCGCGAGCTCGACGTCGCGCAGGAGCGTGAAGGGGAGCGCCAGCACCACCTGCCGGGCCCCGATCTCGACGCTCCGCCCGGCGGCGCGGAAGGCCAGCCGGAAGCCGCCGTCGCTCGCGACGCGCACCGCTTCGAGCCGGTGGCCGCGGACCACCGCCTCGCCCAGACGTTCGGCCAGCCGGATCGGCACCTGGTCGTTGCCGCCGCGAATGTGGAAGCGCTCGTCGCTCTCGCCGAAGATCGCGAAGCGGTCGAGGCCGGTCCCGATCAGGGCCAGCAGGTTCCAGGCCGACTGGCGGTCGATCTCCAGGCCGTACTCGGTGACGTAGGCGACCTCCAGCAGGCGGAGGAACCAGCCGCCGACGCCCTCGCGCTCGAGCCACTCGGCGATCGACATGCGGTCGATCGCCTCGCCTCCGTTCGGCGCCCGGTGGGTCACGTCGTCGCCGGCGAGCCCCGCCCACGCGGCGTCGATGCGCGGAGCGAGCGGGCGGAAGGCCGCGACCACCTCCTCCTCGCGGATTTGCCGGCCGTCGAAGAACCAGACCTCGCGCGCCAGCGCCGGGTCGTCCTGCTCGAAGTCGTCGAGCTCCAGGCCGAGCTCGGCGCAGAGCCCGCGGATGGCCGCGTGGGGGGTGTCGACGAGCTCGCCGCCCAGCTCGCAGACCTGCCCCTCCGGGAAGGCGCCGCGCAGCGAGAGCATGCGGCCACCCACACGCTCCTGGGCCTCGAAGACGCGCACCGGCACCCCGGCCTGGTGGAGCCGCCAGGCGCAGGTCAGGCCGGCGACGCCCGCCCCCACCACCGCTACCTCGCCGGAGGCGGCGGCGCCCGCGGCCCGGAGTGACCCGCGCCCCGCGGCGGCCAGCCCGACGGCGGCCGTACCGGCCGCCGCGAGCAGGCGGCGGCGCGAGAGGGAGGCGACAGAGAGTCGCTCGAGGAGCTCGGCCGGGTCGCGGCCGGTGCGCTCGCCGGCGCGGGCGACGGCGAGAGCGCGGCGGAGGGTGTGGAAGAGCGGGGTGCGGGGCATGATCGGCCTCCCTGAGGGTGAGCGCCCCGCCCGCCGGGGGGCCGGGCGCTCGGTCGACGGTCGCGGAAAGGCCGGGAGTATAGCCCGCGGCCGGCTCGCCGAGGCGGGAGGCGCCCCCTGGTAGAATCCCACTCCTTCTATGAACGGCGACCTCCCCCGGCTGCGCTTCGAGGCCTTCGGCCGCTATGTCCACGGGACCCCGAGCCGGGCGAGCTGGTTGATCCTCACCCACGACAACCCGGACCCGGATGCCCTGGTCTCGATGGCGCTGCTCGCCCGCCTGCTGCGGCAGGTCTTCCGGCGCCACGCCACGATCGCCTACGGGGGCATGATCGGCCGCGCCGAGAACCGGGAGATGGTCAAGGTCCTCGGCCTCGAGATGATCCACATGCGAGAGGTCTCCTGGCGGCGCTTCGACCGTTTCGCGCTGGTCGACAGCCAGCCGCGGACCGGCAACAACCAGCTCCCGGCCGACCTGAGCCCGCACGTGGTCATCGACCACCACCCGCCGCGCAAGGCGAGCCTCGCCTGCCCGTTCGTGGACATCCGCCGCGACTACGGGGCGACCGCCACCATCCTCACCGAGTACCTCCTCGCGAGCGGACACGAGCCGACCCGCCGGCAGGCCACCGCCCTCGTCTACGCGATCAAGGCCGAGACCCAGGACTTCGGGCGGGAGTCGGCCGGGCCGGACCACGTGGTCTACGACCGCCTGCTGCCGAAGGTCGACCGGCGGCTGATGGCGCGGATCCAGCACGCGCGGCTGCCGCTCTCCTACTTCCGCAACCTCCACCGCGCGCTCGAGAGCCTGGAGTCGGTCAGCAGCCTCGTGGTCTCCCACCTCGGCGAGGTGGACCAGCCGGACATCGTGCCGGAGATCGCCGACCTGCTGCTGCGGCTCGAGGGGAAGACCTGGTCGCTCTGCACCGGCATGCACGGCGACCGGGTCTACCTCTCGCTGCGCACCACCAACCCGCGCGCGGACGCCGGCAACCTGATGCGCCGGCTGCTGCGCCGGCGCGGCAAGGGGGGCGGCCACGGCATGATGGCGGGCGGCTGGATCCCGGCCCCCCGTCCCGGCTCGAGCGAAGGGCGCACGATCGAGAGCCAGCTGGCGCGCGAGCTCGCCGTCGCCCTCAAGAAGAACCCCGAGAGGCTCCTGCCCCTCTCCGTCGCCTCCGGTCCGGATCGCCCCGAAGCGCCGGAACGCGCCGCGAAGACCGACTCCTGAACGTCCGCCCTCACCTCCACACCTTCACTCCTTCCGGACCCGCGGCGCGACGACGCCGCCCGACGCGGGCCTAGCGCGAGGTCGTCCATGCAGATCCCCTGTCTCCACATCTCCGGCATCGAGCTTCCGATCGAGTTCAGGCGGCTCTACGACATGGCCTACAACTACTGGTGGACCTGGACGCCGCGCGCCCGCCAGCTCTTCGCCGCCATCGACTCGCGGGCCTGGGCGATCTACCGCAACCCGCTCCAGATGCTGATCAACCTCGACCGCTCGGCCTGGTCCGGCCTCCGGGAGGACTCGACCTTCGTGCAGCTCTACGAGGACGTGGCGCGGGAGTTCGAGCGCTATCTCGACCCCGCCACGGAGACCTGGTTCCGCCGCGCCCACCCGGGCCACGGCGAGGGCCCGTTCGCCTACTTCGCCATGGAGTTCGGGCTCCACCAGAGCCTCGCCCTCTACTCCGGCGGCCTGGGCGTGCTGTGCGGCGACCATCTGAAGAGCGCCAGCGACCTCGGGGTGCCGCTGGTCGGCGTCGGCCTGCTCTACCGCCACGGCTACTTCATGCAGAACATCGACGCCGACGGGCGCCAGCAGCACATCTATCCCGAGTACGACTTCAGCCGGCTTTCGGTGCGTCCGGCCGCCGGGCACACCGGCCGCGAGGTGCTGGTCACGGTGCCCTTCCCCGGCCGCGAGGTCGCGGCCAAGGTCTGGGTCGCCCAGGTCGGCCGCGTGCCCCTCCTGCTGCTCGACACCGACGTGTCGCAGAACGACCCGGCCGACCGGCCGATCGCGAGCATCCTCTACACCCCGGGGCGCGAGATGCGCCTGGCCCAGGAGCTCCTGCTCGGGGTGGGCGGGGTGCGGGCGCTCCGCGCCCTCGGGATCGAGCCCTCCGTCTGGCACCTCAACGAGGGGCACAGCGTGCTGCTGGTGCTCGAGCGCCTGCGCGAGCTGGTGCAGCACGGCGGCGTCCCCCTCGGCGAGGCGTTCGACCGCGTGCGCCGCCGGACCGTGTTCACCACGCACACGCCGGTGCCCGCCGGCAACGAGCAGTTCGAGCCGCAGGTGGCGCGCAAGTACCTCGAGCCCTGGTCCGCGCTCCTCGGCATGCCGGCCGACGAGCTGCTCGCGCTCGGCAACGCCGACCACGGCGAGCCGTCCCAGAACTTCAACCTCACCGCCATGTCGGTGCGGGCGAGCTCGTACGTCAACGGCGTCAGCCGGATCAACGCCGAGGTCGCGGGCGGTATGTGGCGCCACCTCTTCGTCGACGGCAACTCGGGGGCGCCGGGAGTCGAGGCGATCACCAACGGCGTCCACCCCACGACCTGGCTCGGGACCGAGATGCAGCGGCTCTTCAACGGGCGGCTGGGCGCCGGCTGGCGTGCCGAGGTCGATTCCCCGGCCTTCTCCGAGAAGCTCGCCGGCCTGCCCGACGAGGAGCTCTGGCGCACCCACCAGGCGCAGAAGGCGCGCCTGGCGCGCTTCGCCCGCGCCCGGCTGCGCGACCAGCAGGCGCGCCACGGCGTCTCCCCGGAGGAGCTGCGCTCCCTCGAGGATCGCTTCGACGTCGACGCGCTCACCATCGGCTTCGCGCGGCGCTTCGCGACCTACAAGCGGGCCGCCCTGCTCTTCTCCGACCTCCACCGGCTGCGCGCCCTGGTCTGTCATCCCGAGCGTCCGGTCCAGGTCGTGCTCGCCGGGAAAGCCCACTCCGCCGACCGGGCCGGCCAGGAACTGATCCAGCACCTCTACCAGCTCAGCTGCTCGCCGGAGCTCAAGGGGCGGGTCTTCTTTCTCGAGGACTACGACATGCGGGTCGGCCGGATGCTCGTGTGCGGCGTCGACGTCTGGCTCAACACCCCGCGGCCCCCGCTCGAGGCGAGCGGCACGAGCGGCATGAAGGCGGCGATGAACGGCGCGCTCAACTGCAGCATCGCCGACGGCTGGTGGCCCGAGGCCGCCGACGGCGACAACGGCTGGGTGATCGACGCCGGGACGCGCTCCGACGACGAAGGGCAGCAGGACCGCGACGACGCCCTCGCTCTCTATCGCCTGCTGGAGGAGGAGATCGTCCCCCGCTACTACGAGCGCGACGCCGACGGCCTGCCGCGCGGCTGGATCGCGCGCATGAAGCAGGCGATGGCGACGATCACCCCCGCCTTCTCCTCCCACCGCATGGTGCGCGACTACTGCGACCGGGCCTACGTGCCCGCGGCGCAGCGCACCTGAAGGCACGCTCGAAGAAGAACGGGCGGGGCTTCGCGCCCCGCCCGCGTGTCAGCCGACAGCCCGGATCCCGAAAGCCTGTTGCCGGCGGCCTATTGCCCCGCCGCGGGCTTCGTCCACTGGTCGAGCCAGTCGAGCACCGTCTCGTGCCAGAGGATCGCGTTGTGCGGCTTGAGGACCCAGTGGTTCTCGTCGGGGAAGTAGAGGAACTTCGACGGGATCCCCTTGCGCTGCGCGGCCGTGAACGTCCCCAGGCCGCCGGTGTCGACCACCCGGAAGTCCTGCCCGCCGTGGACCACGAGGATCGGCGTCTTCCAGTTCTTCACCAGGTTGACCGGGTTGTGCTCCTCGTACGCCTCGGGGTTCTCCCACGGCGTGCCCAGGTGCTCCCACTCGGGGAACCAGAGCTCCTCGGTGGCGAAATAGGCGAAGCGCTCGTCGAGGTTCCCGTCGTGGGTGACGAGGCAGCGGAAGCGGTCCGGCCAGGCGCCGGCGATCCAGTTGATCATGTAGCCGCCGTACGACGCGCCGAGCGCGCAGGCGCGGTCCCCGTCGATCCAGGGATAAGCCCGCACGGCGGCCTCCAGCCCCTTCTGCAGGTCCACCAGCGGCTTGCCGCCCCAGTCGCCGCGGATCGCATCGGTGAACGCCTGTCCGTAGCCGGTCGAGCCGTGGAAGTCGACCATCAGCGCGGCGTAGCCGCGGCCGGCGTAGACCTGGGGGTTCCAGCGGTAGTGCCACTGGTTGCTGAACGAGCCCTGCGGGCCGCCGTGGATCAGGAAGGCCACCGGGTACTTCTTCGCCGGGTCGAAGTCGACCGGCTTGACGAGGTAGGCGTAGACGGTGGCGCCGTCGGCCCCGGCGAAGCTCATCTGCTCGGCGTCGCCCAGGCGCACTGCGGCCATCCGCTCGTCGTTGAAGCGGGTGATGCGGGTGAGCCCCGAGCCGTCCGGGCGCACGGTCGCGAGCTCGGCGGGGCCCTTCACGTGATCGAGCAGGAAGAGGAGCCCGCCGTCGGCGGTGAGCCCCGGTGAGTTGGCCATCCCCTCGCTGTGGACGCGGCGGACCTCGCCGCTCTCGACTTCGAGGGCGAAGAGCGTCTTCTGCCCCACGTCCTGCGCCGTCGCGTAGAGCGTCCGGCCGTCCGCCGACCAGAGCAGGGCGTCGGGCGAGCGGTCCCAGGCGGGCGCCAGCTCCCGCTCGGGGCCTTCGAGCCCCTCGCGCACCATCACGCGGAAGCGGTCGGCCTCGAAGCCGGGGCGCGACATGGCCAGGTAGGCGAGGTGGCGGCCGTCGGGGGAGAAGGCGGGCTGCGTGTCCCAAGCCAGGTTGCCTGCGGTGAGGCGACGCGGCGCCGCCGAGCCGTCGAGCGGCACCACCCAGAGGTCGAAGTTCGTCGACCAGGCCTCTTCCCTGCCGGCGTCCTTGGCGGTGAAGACGATCGCCTTGCCGTCCGGCGTGAAGGCCAGCTCCTCGGTGCCGCCGAACGGCTTCGAGGGAGCGTCGACGTCCATCCCGGCCATCAGGAGCCGCGGCTCGCCGCTGGCGGTGGACAGCGCGAAGAGATGCGAGCGGCGCCCGTCCTTCCAGGTGTCCCAGTGGCGCACGAAGAGGCGGTCGTAGAGCTGCCCGGTCGCCTTGCGCGCCTCGCGCTCGGCGAGCCGCTCGGCGGTGCAGGCGATCTCCCGGCAGTCCGGGAAGACCTCGAGGCTGAAGACGAGGTGGGCGCCGTCCGGCGAGACGACCAGGTTCGCGACGTCCAGCGGCAGGTCGGTCACCTGCTGCGGCTCTCCTCCGCCGGCCGGCAGGCGCCAGACCTGCGAGGATCCGGAGCGGGTCGAGAGGAAGTAGATCGACGCCCCGTCCGGGCTCCAGCGGGCGCCGAAGTCCCCCGCCTCGTGAGTCGTGAGCTGCCGCAGGCCGCTGCCGTCGGTGCCGACCATCCAGAGGTCGGTGCGCCCGCGGTTCGCGTCGAGGTCGGTGCGGCGCACGGTGAAGACCACGCGCGTGCCGTCCGGGCTCACCTGCGGCTCGGAGAGCCGCTCCAGCGCGAGCAGGTCGTGGACGGTGAAGGGGTGGCTCTCGGCCCCGACCGCAGCGAGCGGGGCGATCAGGAGCGAGAGGGCGAGCGTCAGGCAGGTTCGGAGCGGCATGGGTCTCCTCCCGGGAGGGGTGGCAACGGGTCGCGCGCGGTGCGCGCACCGGCTGATTCTAGCAACCGGGCGATGCCCGGCTCGCCCCCTGCGCTATCCTCCCGGCGTGCCGTTCGAACCCTCCCCGGCGCTGCGCCCTCTCCTGCGCCCGACCGCGCCGGTGCGGGCCCCCCGGCTGGCCCGCCGGCTCGGGATCGACCTCTTCCTCGCCACCGAGACGTTCCAGGAGACCGGCAGCTTCAAGTTCCGCGCCGGCGCGAACGTGGCGCTCTCGGTCCCCCACCCGGCCGTCGTCACCGCCTCCTCGGGGAACTTCGGCCAGGCGCTGGCGGCCGGCTGCGCCCTGGCCGGCAAGCGGGCGATCGTGGTCATGCCGGCGACCTCCTCGCGGGTAAAGGTCGAGGCGGTCCGCCAACAGGGCGGCGAGGTCGTCTTCGTCGACACGGCGGTGCAGACCCGGGCGTCGAAGGTCGCCGAGGTCGTGGCGGACCATCCGGGGGCCTACCTCGCCAGCGCCTACGACGACGACCTCGTGATTGCCGGCAACTCGACGCTCGGCGAGGAGCTGGCGGCGCTCGGCGAGCCGTTCGACGTCGTGCTCGCGCCGGTCGGGGGCGGCGGCCTGACCTCGGGGATCGCCACCGGCCTCGCCCGCGCCGGCCACCCCGCCTCGCTCTGGGGCGCCGAGCCGCAGCTCGCCACCGCCGCCGCCCGCGCGCTCGCCGCCGGCGAGCTCCTCGCCTGCCCGAGCGAGGCCCAGACACTCGCCGACGGCGCCCGCACCCTCTCGCTCGGCCGGCGCAACTGGGAGATCCTCCGGGCCGCGCTGGCCGGCATCGTGGAGGTCCCCGAGGAGGCGATCGCCGAGGCGGTGCGCCTGCTCTTCCTCTCCGCCAACCTGAAGGCCGAGCCGACCGGCGCGCTTTCGGTCGGCGCCCTGCTCGTGCGACCGGAGCCGTTCCGCGGGCGGCGCGTCTGCTGCGTCGTCTCCGGGGGCAACGTGGACCCCGGCACCTACGCGCGGCTGCTCGCCGAAGGGGCCGATCCGGAGGCCCGGCGGTGACCTTCGAGATCGCCCTCGTGCTGGCGGTCCTGGCGGGGGCGGTCGCCCTGTTCGCGTCGGAGAGGTTCCCCATCGACCTCTCCGCCCTCCTCGTCCTCGGCAGCCTGCTGCTCTTCCGGCTCGTCACCCCGGAGGAGGGGATCTCCGGTTTCGCCAACCCGGCGACGGTGACCGTGGCGGCCATGTTCGTGCTCACCGCGGGCCTGCAGAAGACCGGCAGCGTGGCATTCCTCGGCCGGCTCCTCGTCCGCTTCGGACGCAACCGGCTGCTGGCGCTGGCGATCGTCATGCTGACGGTGGCCGCCCTCTCGGCGTTCGTCAACAACACCGCGGCGGTGGCGATCTTCATCCCGCTGGTGATGACCCTCTCGGCGCGGCGGCGCATCGCCGCCTCGAAGCTCCTCATCCCGCTCTCCTACGCCTCCCAGTTCGGGGGCGTCTGCACGCTCATCGGCACCTCCACCAACCTGCTCGTCAGCTCGATCTCGGCGGGCGCCGGGCACGGCGCCTTCTCGATGTTCGAGTTCGGCCGCCTGGGCCTCGTCTTCTTCGCCGCCGGTGCCACCTACTTCCTCCTCTTCGGCAAGTGGCTGCTGCCGGAGCGGGAGACGCGACAGCTCTCCGAGCAGTACGGGCTCGGGAACTTCATCACCGAGCTGCGCGTCGGCGCGGGCTCGCCGCTGCTCGGCAAGACGGTGCTCGAGAGCCGGCTCGGCGAAGAGCACGACGTCACGGTGCTGCGCCTCCTGCACGGCGCGCAGAAGACCTGGGCCCCGCTGCGCCAACCGCTCCAGGAGGGGGACGTGCTCCTCGTGCGCGGCGGCGTGAAGGAGCTGATGGGGCTGAAAGGGGCGGCCGGCCTCGAGCTCAACGTGGAGTTCAAGCTGCGCGACGACACCCTGGAGACCGAGGAGTTGCGCCTCGTCCAGGCGCTGATCGCGCCGCGCTCGCCGCTCGTCGGACACACCCTGAAGTCGATCGACTTCCGCGCCCGCTACAAGTCGCTGGTGCTGGCGATCCAGCGCCGGGGCGTGACGCTGCAGGAGAAGCTCAACAGCGTGCGCCTCCAGCTCGGGGACACCCTCCTCATCCAGGCGCCGCAGGCGGAGGTCGAGCGCCTGCGCGCCGACGAGGCGTTCATCGTGCTGGAGGGGCGCGACGCCCGGCCGCAGCGCCGCCACAAGGCGCCGCTCGCGCTGGGCATTCTCGCGGCGGTGGTCGGCCTCGCCGCCCTCGACGTACTGCCCATCCTCGTCGCGGCCCTGCTCGGCGCGATGGCCCTGGTGGTCACCCGCTGCCTCTCGACCGACGAGGCGTACGGAGCGATCGACTGGCAGGTCGTCTTCCTGCTCGCCGGCGTGCTGCCGCTCGGTATCGCGCTGCAGAAGAGCGGCGCCGCCAGCCTGATCGCCGCCGCCGCCCTCGACCTCGTGGGCGGCTGGGGACCGGTGGCGGTGCTCGCGGTCTTCTACCTGCTCACCGCCGTCCTGACCGAGTTCATGAGCAACAACGCCTCGGCGGTGCTGCTGGCACCGATCGCCATCACCACCGCCGAGAGCATGGGAATCGACCCGCGGCCGCTCCTGATGGCGGTCACCTTCGCCGCCTCCACCAGCTTCTCGACCCCGGTCGGCTACCAGACGAACGCGATGGTCTACAACCCGGGCGGCTACCGCTACACGGACTTCCTGCGGACCGGGGTGCCCCTCAACCTCGTCTTCTGGCTCCTGGCGGTGATCTTCATCCCGCGCTTCTGGAGCTTCTGAGCGGCCGCCGGAGCGTCAGGAGGGGCGCGTGCCCTGTCCGTGCGCCGCGCGGTGGCCCCGCGCGCGGCGGTCGCGGCGCTCGACTTCCACCACGCCGGCCAGGTGTCGCTGTTCGAGCGCCTGGCGAAGCGGCGAGTCTCCTCCGCGTCCTCGAAGTGAACCAGGCGCCCCAGTTGCGCGAACTCACCCGACGAACCGGCCCGCTCGGCCAACTCCGGAGGAGGTTCGCATGCGCACGATTCGCCTCGCCCTTGCCGCCGCCCTCGCTCTCGGCTGCCCCGTCGCCGCCAGTGCGGACACTTGGGACGTCACCGTTGGCCCCGGCAATCTCTTCGCGCCGGCGAACCTCACGATCCAGGCCGGCGACGTCGTCCGCTGGACCAATACCGGCGCCATCCACAACGTGGTGGCGGATGACGGGTCTTTCACGAGTGGAGAGCCATCCGGCGGCGCCTGGGTGTTCTCCCATACCTTCCCGAGCGCCGGGAGCTTCCCCTACCACTGTTCTCTACACGGTGCACCGGGCGGGGTCGGCATGGCGGGAGTGGTGACGGTCCAGGGTGGTGGTGGGGGCTCGCCGGGCTCGCTGCGCTTCTCCTCGGCGGGCTACAGCGTCTCGGAGACGGGGGGCGCCGCGACGATCACCGTGGAGCGGGTCGGCGGCGACGACGGCGCGGTGAGCGTCCAGTACGCGACCGCCAACGGCAGCGCGCAGGCGGGCAGCGACTATCTCGCCACGAGTGGCACGCTCGACTGGGCGTCCGGCGACGACGATGCGAGGACCTTCCAGGTGCAGATCCTGGACGACTCGCTGGACGAAGCCAACGAGACGGTGCAGCTCTCGCTCTCGAATCCGACCGGTGGCGCCGTCCTGGGCAGCCCCGCCGCGGCGACGCTGACCATCGTCGACGACGACGAGCCCGCTGGATCTCCGGGGACCCTCCGCTTCGCGGCCGGCGCGGTCAGCGTCTCCGAAGGTGCCGACATGGTGAGCCTCACCGTGGTCCGGGACGGCGGGGCGATCGGAGCGGTCTCGGCGCAGTTGACGACCGCGGACGGCACCGCGGTCGCGGGCTCCGACTACGTCGCTTTCGGCCAGCCGGTGGTGTTCGGCGACGGCGACGCGACGGCGAAGGTGGTCCACGTGATGCTGATCGACGACGCAATCGAGGAGTCGGCGGAGACATTCAGCGCGACGCTCTCTGCCCCTTCGGGGGGTGCCTCGCTCGGCAGCCCCTCGACGGCCACGGTGACCATCACCGACGACGATGTGTCTCCGATTTGCGTCGCGGACGACCATACGCTCTGTCTCAACCAGGACCGCTTCCGGGTTCGGGTCACCTGGGTCGACTTTCAGGGCGGCACCGGCCAGGCGTTCGCCCTGCCGTACACCGCCGACAGCGGGTTTTTCTACTTCTTCGGTCCGGACAACCTGGAAGTCCTGGTCAAGGTCCTCGACGCGTGCGTCCCGTTCGAACGCTACTGGGTCTTCTTCGCGGTGGCGAGCAACGTCGAGTACCACATCGAGGTGGCCGACACCCACCATGGCTTGTCCAAGGTCTACGACAACCCGCCGGGGGTCTTCGCCCCGGCTACCGGGGACACCGACGCCTTCGCCACCTGTCCGTGACGAGCGGGGGTCAGCGCGGACCCGGCGGAGCCGCGCAGGCGTCGGCGCCGAGGGCGGCCGCGAGGGCGCCGCAGGCATGGAGGAGCGGGAGGACATCCGCCGTTCCGGCCCTGCGGGCGCCCGCCACGAGCAGCGAGCGCAGCTCGGCGGGCGAGAGGCTTGGTCGCGCCTCGAGCAGGAGCGCCGCGACCCCGGAGGCTTGGGCGGCTGCGAAGGAGCTGCCGCTGAAGAAGTCGTAGCCGCCTCGCGGTCCGGTCGTCAACAGCTCGTCCGAAGTGGCCGCGAGCCGCGCTGCCGCGGCGACGGGCGGCGACGGGCCCGAGATCCCGAGCACGGTCGGAAGGGATGCGGGAAAGGGCGCGCTCGAATCGGCTGCCGCGACGGCGAGGATCCCCAACTCCTCGGCTCGCGCCAGGAAACGGCTGAGCAGGGGATCGGGGGGACCGCCGAGCGACAGGTTGAGGATGCGCGGCACCTGGCTCAGCGCGAAGTCGAGCGCCCGTGCGAGAGAGTAGCTGTCGCAGACCGCTTGGCGGTCGCCCGGCCGTTCCGGCCAGCAGGCCTTGAGGGCGATCAGCTCGGCGCCAGGGGCGACGCCGACGATGCCGATGCCGTTGCCGGCCCGCGCCGCCATCACCCCGGCGACCGCGGTGCCGTGGATGTCCTCGGTGAACGAGGGGTGGCCGCTCGGGGCGAAGCTGCGGGCGAGCACGACCCGTCCCTCGAGATCTGGATGGGACAGGTCGACGCCGGTGTCGACCACCGCCACGCGAACCCCCGCGCCGGTCGCCCAGGCGTGGGCGGCGGCGAGTCCCAGCGGCTCGAGGCTGGTCTGCAGGGGCGCGTAGGTGTCGTTCCACGGCGCGCCGAGGGTGCGGTGGAGCTCGACCGGCTGCGCGAGCGCCACACGCCGGTCCTGGCGGAGGCGGCGAACGAGCTTCTCGCGGTCGGCCGCGGCCGGAGCGGCCAGCACGAAGCAGGGCGCGCCGAGCGAGACCATCTCCCACGAGGCCAGCAGGTCGAGGCCCGCGAAGGCGACGAGATCGCGGGCCAAGCCCTCGACGACCGCCGGGTGCGAGGAGCTGGGGACGACGAGGATCTGGCGCTCGGCGGCGGTCGTCTCGAGCGTCGCCTGGGGAGCTGCCGGCGGAGTCGTGAGCCCCGCCGCACAACCACTCGCGAGCAGCAGCAGGGCGACGACGGTGGCCAGCGCCGCTTCAGCGCGTCGCATCGCGCCCCACGACCGCCTCGGCGAGCCGGATGCGCGGGTCGGCGCGCAGCAGATCGACTGCGGCGTCGCGCGATTCGTCGGCGGGCAGGACGAGCGTGTAGGCCCCGGCCGGTGACGGCCCGGCGACCACGACCGCGCGCATCGAGAGCAGGAGCGACCGGATCTCGGCCTCGCTCGCCGTCGGGGAGAAGACGACGCGCAGATCCCCCGCCGGTGCCGGCGCCGCGGCGACGCCGAGGGTCCTGAAGGAGGGCTCGATGTCCGGCCGATCCCACAGCGTCCAGAGCCCGAGACCGGCGAGCGCGGCGAGTTGGGCGGCGAGCAGCCAGCGCGCTGGCGCCGGAGTGCGCCGCAGCCAGCCGGCGCGCCGGGTCCGGGCGGCCGGGCGAGCGGTCTCGTCGCCCTCGTCCTCGGGCCCTTCACCGCGATCGATCCGGTCGAAAAGACGCTCGAGCTGGGCGGGATGGGGCACTGGCGGCGGCGCTGCCTCGGCGCGCAGGAGGCCTCGCTCAGCGCGGCATCGGGCGGCCTCCTCTCGACAGGCGGCGCAGCCCTCGAGATGGCGCTCGACGAGTGCGAGCTCCGCCGGCTCCAGCGCACCGCCGGCGAGCCAAGGAAGAAGCTCGACGACCTCGCGGCAGGAGGCCGGAGGCTTCGGCGTGCCGGAGCTCGGGGTCATCCCGCCTCCGCTCCCGAGACGCCGAGGGCCGGCAGCAGCTCGCGCAGGCGACGCCGGGCGTGGAACATCCGGGTCTTGACGGTGTTGACCGGTGCGCCGACGATGGCTGCGATCTCGGCACAGGAGAGGTCCCGGAAGTAGGCGAGCTCGATCACGGCCCGCTGCTCCACAGAGAGCTCCGCGAGCGCCCGCTCGAGCGAGCCGCGCAGCTCGCGCCGAGCGATCCTCCGGTCGGCGTCTACGTCGACACCCAGCGTCTCCGCCACCGAGCCCACGAGCGGATCCTCGCGCCGGTTCCGAAGCGAGAGCGCCTTGAGCGTCTTGCGGTAGGCGATGCCGAAGATCCAGGTAGAAACCCGCGAGCGCCCGTCAAAGCGCGCGGCCGAGCGCCAGACGGTGAGGAGCACGTCGGCGACGACCTCCTCGACCAGATCACTGCGCCGGCAGACGCGTTGCACGTAACCGAACAGGCGCGGGTAGTAGCGCCGGTAGAGGACCTCGAAGGCACGGCGGTCCTCGCTGGCGACGCGGGCGAGCAGGAGGGCGTCGTCTTCGGACATGGGCGCACTCAGTCAGTTCCATCCCCCGGCGCCGCGGTTCAATCGCACGCGAACGAGCCGATCCTGAACCGCCGCGGTGCCGGCGGGAACGAACCTACCAGATCCTCCCGAGACCCGATGCGCCACCCTCCGCACCTCACCCTCTCGCCCCTCGCTGCTCTGGCCGCCGCCTGCCTCCTGTTCGGCCTCGGCGCGGGTTCGGCCGTCGCTCAGCCGGTGATCGATTCCCGCGAGGAGCTCGCGCGCGAACGGCCCGAAGCCTGGGCGATGCGGTGGTTCGCCGCGGCGCTCCTGCCGTCGGGCGTCGGGGCCCCGGAGAGCGCAGCGCCGGGCAGCATCGAGTTGGCCGTCGAGGTCGCCTCGCTGCCCCACCTCACCGCCGAGCAGCAGGCGGTCGGCTTCGCCGGGAGCAAGCGTGAGGACTTGAACCGTTCGCCGGTCGCGGCGCGGCTCTCGGTCGGCGTCGGCCTGCCGGGAGACTTCACCGCCACTCTCGGGTGGGTGCCACCTTTCGAGCTCGAGGGCGTGACCGCGCACCTGGTCTCGCTGCGCCTGGAGCGGCCGCTCCTGGCGC
>JAHDVN010000003.1:8915-11185 GCA_023384635.1 Thermoanaerobaculia bacterium | reverse complement strand
CGCCCCCGTGGTCGCGCCGCCCCGGCCGCCCCCGCCCCGGCCGCGGGGCCGCCTCCGGCTCGGGGTGGCGCTGCTCGCACAGGCCGGTCACGTCGAAGGCGACATCACCTGCGACGCGGCGTCGGTCGCCGCGAGAGACGATCCGGACGGGAACCCCTATCGCTGCGAGGCGCGTTCGAATGACGAGCTGCGACTCGGTTCCTGGGGCGCGGAGCTCTCGTTGGGCTACCGGCTGGTCGCGGCACCGCGATGGCAGTTCCATGTCACGGCCACGGCGGCACACCTCGACGCCGAGATGCGCGTGGATGCCCGCTTCAACGGGCTGATCGACCGCTCGGTGCTCGCGTTCGAGGGTTGGCAGGGCGCCTACGGCGCGGGGCTGGGGCTGGAGGTGACGGCGCGGCTGCGGCTCGCGGCGGAGGTCGCCTACGCGCCGCTCGAGGTGATCCGCGACCCGCTCGGTCGCGGCCCAGCGCGCGACGACTCGCTGGTCCACGCGCGGCTTCGGTTCGCCTGGCGTCTGCGCTGACCAGCCGCGCCGTGCCCCCCGGGGAAACTCCGTCAGCCGACAGGGGTACAGGGGCGCCAGTGAAGCGCGCTCGATGGCAACATCGGTCGTCGCGTACGAGACTGCAGCTCGCGGGCGGAACCGCAGCAGGGGCCGTGCGGCGAGGCGGGCAGCCGGCACCTGCCGACCGGCCCTCGCCCGCTACTGCCGCCGCGCTCCGAAGAGCGCCTGGCCCACCCCCACGAGCAGCAGGAGCAGGCCCAGCCCGGCCGCGTACGGCAGCGCCCAGACGATCCGGCGCGTGAGCTCGGCGCCGAGCCAGACCAGGGCGGTCGCGACCAGCAGCAGCACTCCGACATCGATGATCCGGTTGCGCGGCATCTTCATCTCCGCCTCCTCTCCCCTCTCGCGGGCAGCCGCAGCGCTTCCCGCCCGGGTGGGTCGCGACGATAGCGCAGCTTCCGCGCCGCGAATCCGCCTCAGAGGTAGGGCGAGAGCAGCCGGGCCAGGCCGTCGCGCAGACGGACCGCAAGCGGCCGGGCGTCCAGCTCCGCCAGGCTGACCTCGCGGGCCGCGGAGCGCTTCGCGGCGACGATCCCGGCGAGCCGCCGGCCGAGCGCCGCGTCGTAGCACTCGACACCGACCTCGAAGTTCAGCCGCAGGCTCCGGGGATCCCAGTTGGCCGAGCCGACCAGCGCCCACCCCTCGTCGACCAGCAGCAGCTTGCTGTGGTCGAACGGGGGCGGCGTGAGGTGGACCCGGCAGCCCCGCTCCAGCACCTGCCAGAGTTGCGCCTCGGCGGCCCACTGCACGAGCCGCAGGTTGTTCTGCTCCGGCAGCAGGATGTCGACCTCGACACCGCGCAGCGCGGCCACGCCGAGCGCCGTGATCAGGGCCTGGTCGGGCAGGAAGTAGGGAGTCACGACGGACACCGACCGGGTGGCCACCGCGAGGGCTCCGAGCAGCGTCCAGCGCAGACGGTCGAAGTCCTCGTCGGGGCCGTCGGCGATCACCCGCGCCACCACGGGCCCGCGCTCCGGAAGCGGCGGGAACCAGCCCTCCCCGCCGAGTGCCTCGCGGGTCGTGAACTGCCAGTCGTGGACGAAGAGCTCCTGCAACTCGGCCACCGCCGGCCCCTCGACCCCGAAGTGGAGATCCTGCACCGGGTGACGGGGGCGGTCGCCGAGCAGGTGCCCGTGGCGCAGGTTCATGCCGCCGGTGAAGGCCCGCCTCCCGTCCACGATGAGGAGCTTGCGATGGTTGCGCAGGTTCGCGTACGGGATCTTCCACGGCAGCCGGGTGGGCAGGAAGCGCGCCACCGGAACGCCGGCCCGCCGCAGCTCCCGGTCCATGGCAGGCCAGGAGTAGCGCAGGCCGACCGCATCGACCAGCACGCGCACCTCGACTCCCCTCCCGACCGCCCGGGCGAGCGCCGCGAGGAACCGCCGGCCCACCGGGTCGCGGTCGAAGATGTAGGTGGCGAGACCGACCGACCGCTGGGCGCCGTCGATGGCGGCCAGCATCGCCGGGTAGGCCTCGTCGCCGTCCAGGAGCGGCGTCACACGGTTGCCCGAGAGCAACGGCAGCGGGTTGACCCGCTCTCCCAGGCGTGCGAGCGCCGCGAGCGGCTCCCCCACCTCCTCTGCCCGGGCCGGTCGCCGCCCCCCGGTGGCCGGCCGCAGCCGATCCTGGGGCAGCCCGGCGGCGCGCCGGCGGATCCGGTTCACCCCGAGCGTCAGGTAGAGGAGCCCGCCGAGCAGCG
>JAHDVN010000003.1:1841-8905 GCA_023384635.1 Thermoanaerobaculia bacterium | reverse complement strand
GGCACCAGGAGAACGAGGCCCACCCAGCCGATCGCCGCCCGCACGTCGCGCTTGTAGAGCAGGGCGTGCCCCGCCGCGAAGGCCGCGAGCGCCAGCGTCGCGAGGGCCGCGACGAGCTCCCACCAGGCGATCTCCACCGCCGCATCCTAGCCGCCCCGGCCGGCGGCTCCGGAGCTTCCGGTTCCCGCCGGGCGCCCGGGTACACTAGAGACCGCGCCCGCGCTCGGTCGGGAGGTCGCTGCCCGGCCCGGCGCGTGGGCCCGAGGAGGGAGACGGCGATGGCGATGCGCGCTCGAGCGATTCGAACGGCCGGTTTCGCGGCCCTGCCGCTCGCGGCTCTGCTGGCGGGCGGCTGCTCGGTGAATCCGGCCACGGGCCAGCGGCAGCTGGCGATGATGGGCGAGGCCCAGGAGGTCGAGATGGGCCGCCAGGCCGACCGCGAGATCTCCGGGGCGTTCGGCCTCTACGAAGACCCCGAGCTCCAGGCGTACGTCGACCGGATCGGCCGCGAGCTGGCCGCGAGGACCGAGCGGCCGAACCTCCCCTGGCAGATCCGCGTGGTGGACGACCCGGTGGTCAACGCCTTCGCCCTCCCCGGCGGCTTTCTCTACGTGACGCGCGGCATCCTCGCCCACGTCAACTCGGAGGCGGAGATGGCCGCGGTGATCGGCCACGAGATCGGACACGTGACCGGGCGGCACTCCGTCGAGCAGATGAGCAAGGCCCAGCTCGCGAACGTGGGGCTGGCCGTCGCCATGATCGCGAGCGAGGACGTGCGGCAGTTCGGCGAGGTCGCCCAGCTGGGCCTCAACCTGCTCTTCCTCAAGTTCAGCCGGGACGACGAGCGGGAGGCCGACGACCTCGGCCTGCGCTACGTCGTCAACGCCGGCTACGACCCGCGCGAGATGCTCGGCGTCTTCCAGACCCTCGACCGGGTGAGCGCCGTGGCCGGAGGAGAGCGGCTCCCGAACTGGCTGGCGACCCACCCCAACCCGGAGGACCGCGGCCAGCGCCTCGCGGCCCAGATCGCCGCGCTGCCTCCGGAGCGGCAGGCGAGCGGCCGCGTGGAGCGGGATGCCTACCTCCGCAGGCTCCAGGGGCTGGTGTTCGGAGCCGACCCGCGCGAGGGCTTCTTCGAGGGCGACCGCTTCTACCACCCCGGGATGGCGTTCCGGCTCGCCTTCCCGGCCGGCTGGAAGCACCAGAATCAGAAGCAGGCGGTGCTCTCGCTGCGGCCAGAGCAGGACGCCGTGGTCGTCCTCACGCTCGCGGGGGAGGGCTCGCCGGCCGAAGCGGCCCGGGCCTTCTTCGCGCAGCAGGGGATCGAGCGCGGCAACTCCTGGCGCTCCCACTTCCATCACTTCCGCACCGCCCCGGCGGTCGACGCCGCCGGCCGGGCGCAGCAGCAGCTGCGCGGCATCGTCGGCTTCGTCGCCCACCAGGGAAGGGTGCTGCGGCTGCTCGGGATGAGCGTCAACGAGCGCTGGCCGACGGCCGAGCGCGACGTGGCCGCGGCGCTCGCCTCCTTCGGTCCGCTCACCGACCGGCGCTATCTCGACGTCCAGCCGGCCCGCCTCCGCGTGGTCGCCGTCGACCGCCCGGCGACCCTCGCCGAGATCGCGCGGCGGCACGGCTCGACCGCCGACCTCGACAGCCTCGCGATCCTCAACGGCATCGCCAAGGAGACGGTCCTCGAGGCCGGACGGCTCGTGAAGCTCGTCGCCGGCGGCGAGCTGCCCAGCGGCTCCGGGAGCTCTCGCCAGCGCTAAGATCCGCCTGTCGGCCCGCGGGAGGGCGTGCGGGCGGGAAAAGGGGGCAGGGTGAATCCGACGCTCGACTACGCCGAGGTGGGCTTCGTCTGCGGACTCGAAGTCCACCAGCAGCTGCTGACCCGCACCAAACTCTTCTGCCGCTGCCCGGCGGGGCTCTACACCGAGAGCCACGACGGCACGGTGCTGCGCCACATGAGGCCGACCCTCTCCGAGCTCGGGGAGTACGACGGCACCGCGCTCATGGAGTTCAAGACGCGGAAGAACATCGTCTACCTGCTCCACGAGAAGAACGTCTGCACCTACGAGATGGACGACACGCCGCCGTTCCTGGTCAACCAGGAGGCGATCGACATCGCCATCGAGCAGTGCCTGATGCTCGGCTGCGACATCGTCGACGAGGTCCACATCGCGCGCAAGCAGTACCTCGACGGCTCGATCCCGACCGGTTTCCAGCGCACCGCCATCGTGGGCGTGAACGGGACGATCCCCTTCCGCGGCCGCACGCTGTCGGTGACCCAGGTCTCCGTCGAGGAGGACTCCTGCCGCGAGGTCAGCGACAAGGGGCACTGCATCGTCTGGCGCGCCGACCGCCTGGGGATGCCCCTCATCGAGACGGTCACCGGCCCCGATCTTCGCACCCCCGACGAGGTCGAGGAGGCGATCCTCCTCGTGGGCCGCGTCTGCCGCTCCACCGGCCACGTGCGCACGGGGATCGGCGCTTCGCGCCAGGACGTGAACGTCTCGGTGCGCGGCGGGCGCCGGGTCGAGATCAAGGGCGTGTCGAAGGCCGGCTGGGCGCCGCGGCTCGTGCACGGCGAGGCCTGGCGGCAGGTCAACCTCCTGCGGCTGCGCGACGAGCTGCACCGGCGCGGCTTCACCTCCCGGGAATCGATCCGCGTCGAGAGCCAGGACGTCACCGGCTTCTTCGCCGCCTCGGGGATCCCCGAGCTGCGCCAGGAGGGCTGGGAGCGCTGGGTCGAGAGCCAGAGGATGCGGCGCGGCTACGAGATCGGCAAGGGTCCGTTCCGGGTGCGGGCGCTCCGGCTCGCGGGGCTCGCCGGCACGCTCGCCTGGCCGACCCAGCCCGAGCACGTCTTCGCCCACGAGCTCGCCGGCCGGGTGCGGGTCATCGCCGGCCTCGATCAGAGCCCGATCCTCCTCCACCCCGAGGGCTGGCCCGACTCGCGCGGGGCGCGCGCCGAGCTGAAGCGCCTGCGCGGGCGGCTGCGCTGCGACGCGGACGACGCGGTGGTCGTGGTCTGGGGCCCGGAGGAGGACACCCTGACCGCCGCCGAGGAGATCCGCCTGCGCTACGCCGACGCCACGGACGGGGTCCCCAACGAGACCCGCCAGCCGTTCCCCGACGGCGCGACCGACTTCGAACGCATCCTTCCCGGCCCCGACCGGATGTACCCGGACACCGATTCGCCCCCGACCCGCGTGACCCGGGACCGCGTCGCCCGCCTCGCCGAAGACCTCGCCGAGCGCCCGTGGGACCGCGAACGCCGCTACACCGAGGCGGGTGTGCCGCGCCAGGTGACGCACTTTCTGATCCGCCGCGGCGGCGCCGCGCTGGTCGACCGCCTCGTCGCGGCGACCGGCGCGCCGCTCGCCAAGGTTGCCGAGCTGGTCGGCGCCCGGTTCAAGGGTCTCCGCCGCCAGGGCGTCGCAATCGACGCCGTGCCCGAGGCGCGCTGGCACGAGCTGCTCGCGGCGTTCGCCGCCCGGCCCGTGGTGGCCCAGGCCTGGCGGCCCCTCGTCATCGCGATCGCCGAGGCGCCGGAGCGGCCGGTCCCCGCGCCCCTCGCCGACCGGTGCTCCGGCGCCGCCCCACCGGGCTGGCGCGACGCGCTCCGCCCGGCTCTCGCCCGCGCCGCGGTGCGGGCGTACCGGCCCGAGCCAGGGCTGATCCGCCGCCTGGCACTCGCCGAGCTGATGGGCGAACTGCTCGGCTCCGTGCCCGCCGGCGAGGTCGCCGCCGCGCTCGCCGAGACCGGCCCGCTCCCGGGCGAGGAGGTGCGCGGATGAGCGCCGCGGCCGATCCCCTCAAGGGCTACAAGGGCCACGCCCGCGCCGTCCTCGAGCGCTTCGGGGTGCGGGTCTGGAGCGACGTCCGGGCGACCAACGACGCCGGCTCGCTCTTCGAGGGCGTGATCCTCCCGCGCAGCGAGTCGTACGACGACCAGCACTTGGTGATCAAGCTGAAGACCGGCTACAACGTCGGGCTCCACGCCGACCGCATCCGGGAGATGACCGAGGTCGGCTGGAAGGAGGCGATCTACAAGATCCCGGAGAAGGAGTTCCCGGCCCGCCCCGGCCTGCCGAAGGTGACGCTGCTCGGCACCGGCGGCACCATCGCCTCCCGGCTCGACTACCGCACCGGCGCGGTGATCCCAGCGTTCACCCCGGGCGAGCTCTACGGGGCGGTGCCCGAGCTGGCCGACATCTGCAACCTGACGACGAAGAAGATCTTCGGCGTCTTCTCCGAGAACATGGCGATGGAGAACTACATCGTCCTCGCCAGGGCGATCGGCGAGGAGATCGCGGCCGGCGCCGACGGCATCGTGATCGGGCACGGCACCGACACCATGGGGCACACGGCGGCGATCCTCTCCTTCATGGTGCAGGACAGCCCGGTCCCGATCGTGCTCGTCGGCTCCCAGCGCTCCTCGGACCGCCCCTCCTCGGACGCGGCGCTCAACCTGATCCACTCGGTGCGCACCGCGGCGTACGCCGACCTCGCCGAGGTGGTGATCTGCATGTTCGGGCCGACCTCGGACCGCTACGGCCTCCTCCACCGCGGCACCCGCTGCCGGAAGATGCACAGCTCCTACCGCTCCACCTTCCGCACCGTGGGCGACATCCCGCTGGCGATGGTCGGGCGCGACTCGTTCACCTTCCTCACCGACGATTTCGAGCGCCGCGATCCCGCGCGGGTGCCGGTGATCGATCCGGTCTACGACGACCGCACGACGATCCTCTACTACTACCCCGGGATGAAGCCCGATCTCGTCGACGCCCTGGTCGAGAAGGGGTACCGCGGCATCGTCATCGCCGGCACCGGCCTCGGGCACGTGAACAAGCCGCTCTATCCGGCGCTCAAGCGCGCCGCGGAGGCGAACGTCCACGTCGTGATGGCGGTGCAGACGCTCTGGGGCTTCGCCCAGATGTACGTTTACGACACCGGCCGCGACCTCATGGACCTCGGCATCGTGCCGCTCGACAACATGCTCCCCGAGACGGCGCTGATGAAGCTCTCCTGGGTGCTCGGCCACACCGACGATCACGCCGAGGTGATGCGGATGATGACCACCTCCATCGCCCACGAGATCACCCCCCGCGAGCCCCACAACGGCTACCTCGTCATGCAGGGCGGCCTGCCCGAGACCGACGAGTGGGTCCGCGGGCACTGGAAGTAGGCGGCCGGACGGCTCACCCCCCGGCGGGGAGGATCCGCAGCAGCACTTCGCGCTTCCGCGGGCGGTTGTCGAAGTCGCAGAGGACGATCTGCTGCCAGGTGCCGAGCAGCGGGCGGCCGCCGGAGACCGGCACGGCGAGGGAGGGGCCGAGGAGCGCGGCGCGCACGTGGGCGTAGCCGTTGCCGTCCCCCCAGCGGCGGTCGTGGGCGTAACCGGCTTCGCGCGGGGCGAGCCGTTCGATCGCGCGGCGCAGGTCCTCCACCGCGCCGCTCTCGTACTCGATCGTCGTCACCGCCGCCGTCGAGCCGGGGACGAAGACGACCAGCAGCCCCTCCTCAACCCCGCTCGCCGCGACGAAGGCCACGGCCTCTTCCGTGAGGTCGACGACGTCGGTGCCGTCGGTGGTCGGGAAAAAGAGGGACAGGCACACATTTCCGCGCACTGCGCTGGTCGATTTCGACATGAGCGGGATGGAAATGTGTGCCTGTCCCTCTTTTCCGTCCCTCTTTTCCGTCAGCGGCCGCGGGCCGCCGCCTCGGCGAGGACGGCGGGGCCGACGCCGAAGGCGCGGCCGAAGCCGGCGACCAGCCGCCCGCTCTCGATCCGGAGGCGGTGGAAGGCGAAGTCGCCGAGCTGGACGGTCATCGCCGCGCTCGGGAAGCGGGCGACCCAGAGCGACGAGAGCGCCGCCGCCTCTTCCTCCTCCACTTCCTCGACGCGCCCCTCGAACAGCAGCCGGGGCAGGCGCAGCGGATCCTCCGCGGCGCGATCCGGGCGGTGGATCGCCCCCGAGCAGGGGGCGCCGGCCACCAGGCCGCGGGAGTGGCGGGCGAGGCGGGTCGCGTGCACGATCACCGACCCGAGATCCGGCGCGGCGAGGAACGGCAGGACGCCCACCAGGGGCGACCCTTCCACCAAGACACCGAGCGAGACGACGCGCTCGTCGCTGAGGAGCGAGGCCAGCAGCTCCAGTTCCGGGGTCTCCATCGCCTCTCCTTCCCGGCGGCGCGACGCCGCCTCATCCCTCCTCGAGATCGGCGAGGAGGTGCTCGATCGTGGACGCCACGCCGCGCAGCTGCTCGTCGTCGAGCCCGTCGACGAGGCGGCGGACGAAGAGCCCGATCCCCGCCTGCGCCGACTTCAGGCCGACCGCCACCGTGCCGTTCGCGAGCGCGCCCAGGCCGAGCGATCCGACCGGCCGGAGGTAGAACGACGCCAGACCCGCCTCGGTGAGGCGGAGCACCATCTCCGCCCCCTCCCGCCGCAGCTCGCGCGGGCGCTCGGCGGCGCGGAGCCGGCGGGCCAACTCGCGGGCGGCGCGGGCCAGCTCGGGGTCGATCTCGGCGATCAGGTGCGGCCGCGCCCCCACCTGGGCCTCAGCGTCCGAGGGGGACACGGCACTCCCGCCGCACCGCCGGGAGGACGGAGTCCTCGTCGAGCAGGGTGACCACCGCCACCCCCTCCTCGCGGCGGACCCGCACGCGGGAGCTGTACTTCTGGTGCAGCACCTCGCCATGCCAGACGATGGTGCCGACGAAGCTCTCCGAGCCCTCCGACCGGACCTCCCCCGCGCTCTCGAAGACCCCTCGCGGATGGAGACAGGCGAGCGCCTCGCGGGCCACGTCGTTCTCGAAGAGGAGAGCCTGGCGCTGCTCCGCGCAGCCCGCGGGGAGCAACAGCGCGAGCAGCGGGAGGGCGGCGCAGAGGGCGCGGCGGCGGATCGGGGGGCGGGATTCGGGCATCGGCGACTCCTCGCGGTCGGTCGGAGCTCCGCTCCGTGGCGCCGGAGCGACGCCCTGCGGGGCGCGGCTCGGATTCTAGTCGCTCCGGCAGCGACGACCAGATCGTCGAACGGAATCCGCTCGTCCTGCAG
>JAHDVN010000003.1:0-1831 GCA_023384635.1 Thermoanaerobaculia bacterium | reverse complement strand
CCATGGCTCCCGGCGCCGCCCGCCTCTCCGTCCTCCTCGCCGCCCTCCTCTTCTCCACCGGCGGGGCGGCGATCAAGGCGACCTCGCTCGGCCCCTGGGCGGTCGCGGGTCTGCGCTCTGGTCTCGCCTTCCTCTTCCTGCTCGCCGCCCTGCCCGAGGCGCGCCGCCGGTGGAACCTCGGCACCCTCGCCCTCGGCGTCTCCTACGGCGCGACCATGGTCCTCTTCGTCGCCGGCAACAAGCTCACCACCGCCGCGAACACCATCTTCCTGCAGTCGACGGCGCCGCTCTACCTCCTGCTCGCCGGGCCGTGGCTCCTCGGCGAGCCGGTGCGCCGGCGCGACCTCGGCTTCATGGCCGCCCTGGCGGCGGGCATGGCCCTCTTCTTCGCCGGCGAGCCGCCGGCCTCGGCGAGCGCCCCGAACCCGGCGCTGGGCAACTGGATCGCGCTCGCCAGCGGCGTGACCTGGGCCGGGACGATCGGCGGCCTGCGCTGGATGGAGAAGCACGGGGCCCGGGGCGAGGCGGCGCGCGCCCTGGCGGCCGGGAACCTCCTCGCCTTCCTCGCCTGCCTGCCGATGCTGCATCCCCTGCCGGAGGCGACTCGAGTCGACTGGGCGGTCGTGGCCTATCTCGGCGTCTTCCAGATCGGCGTCGCCTATCTCTTCTTCACCCGCGGCCTGCGCGGGTTGCCGGCTCTCGAGGTCTCGCTCCTGGTCCTGATCGAGCCGGTTCTCAACCCGCTCTGGGCCTGGCTCCTCCAGGGGGAGCGCCCCGGGAGCTGGGCGGTCGCCGGCGGCGCCACGATCCTCGCCGCCACCGCCTGGCGCGCCCTCGCCAACCGGAGCGTGCGGGGTGCCGCCGAGCCGCCGGCAGGGGGCGGCGCGGCGGCCTGACCCCGCGCGGCGGTCAGATCGAGATCGAGCCCTTGCGGAACTCGCTCGGCGCGAGGTGGGCGTTGACGAGCACCGGCTGCCCCTGCCGCGCGAGAGCCTTGGCGGCAGAGAGGGTGCCGGCGATCCCCACCGACTTGTCGAGCGTCAGGCCCCGCGCGCCGAGCCCCTCGGCGGCCCGCTCGTAGGCGGTGCGGGCCAGCTCGGTGCCCACCGGGTCGCCGAGCAGCGGCACCTGCTCGCGGGCGATCTGGGCCCAGGAGGCGTCGTTGCCGACCAGCGCGATGACCGGCAGCCGGTGCCGGGCGAAGGTGTCGAGCTCCGCCAGCCCGTAGCCGCAGGAGCCATCCCCCCAGAGCAGCCAGACGTCGGCCTCCGGGCGCAGGAGCTTCGCGGCCAGCGCGAAGCCGGCGCCGACGCCGAGAGTTCCGAACGGCCCCGGGTCGAGCCAGGAGAGCGGGCCGCGCGGCCGGGTGACGTAGGAGGCCGTGGCCACGAAGTCGCCGCCGTCTGCCACGAGGACCGAGCCCGCCTCGAGGATCCGGTCGAGCTCCCGCAAGAGCCGGAGGGGATTCACTCCCGCCGGCGAGTCGACCGCGGCGTCGGTGTCGATCCCGCGCTCGCGCTCCCGGTCGCGGTCTGCGAGGCGGGCGCGCCACTCTTTCCAGCTCTCTCCGCCGCCCGCCACGGCGGGCTCGGCGGCGAGGGCGGCGAGGAACTGCCCGGGAGCCGCCTCCACGGCGAGCGAGGGGCGGCGGTTGCGGCGCAGGGATCCCCGGTCGAGGTTGACCGCCACGATCCGCGCCCGCCGTGCGATCTGCCGCCCGTAGTCGAGCCGGAAGTCGAGCGGCACGCCGGCGAGGATCACCAGGTCCGCCTCGCGGAGCGCCTCCCGCCGCCGATGGCGGCAGAGCGAGGGGGCTTCCGCCCCGAGGACG
>JAHDVN010000367.1 GCA_023384635.1 Thermoanaerobaculia bacterium | reverse complement strand
CGCTCGCCACCAGCTGGGCGACTACCTCGAGGTGCGCAGTCTGCGGAAAGAGGTCGAGAAAGACGACGCGCTCGAGGTCGTAGACCTCGGCGAGCGCCGCGAGGTCCCGGGCGAGCGCCGCCGGGTGGCAGGAGACGTAGGTCAGCCGCCGTGGCCGGCGGGCGCGCAGGAGGGCCAGCACCTCGGCCGAGAGACCCGGCCGGGGCGGGTCGACCACCACCCGGTCGGCGCCGTCCGGCAGCCCGGTGCGGATCCAGCTCTCGACCGCCTGCGCCACCACCTCGCCGCCGAGGCGGTGGTCGCGCAGGTTGCGCCGCGCGAAGCGCGCCGCCACGCGGTCCCCTTCGACCAGGACCACCTCCCGGTACCGCCGGGCGAGCGGGAGCGCGAAGAGACCGACGCCGCCGTAGAGGTCGAAGGCCCGCTCTCCCTCCCAGCTCCCGACCACCCGGTCCACCAGCTGGGCGAGCAGGCCCCGGTGGCCCTGGAAGAAGCAGCGCGGATCGAACCGGTAGCGGAACTCCCCCACCGCCACCGAGAGCTCGCCGTGCGGAAGCCCCTCGAGCAGCGGGGCGACCGCCACCTCTCCGCCGTCACCCGCCGCGAGGTCGAGCCGCCGCGGCACCGCTCCCGCCGGGAGGCGCCGCGCGAGCGTGACCGCCGCCTGCTCGAGCTCCGGCACGAGCACCGGGCACCGGTCGATCGGCACCAGGTCGCGGGTGCCGCGGGCGTGGTAGCCGACGAGCGAGCCCGTCCCCTCGAGCGCCGGCGCGGTCTGGAGCTGGGCCCGCAGGCGCCATCCCCAGGCCGCTCCGGAGACCACCTCGAGCTGCCCAGTCCCGACCTGGAGCCCCCCGATCCGCCGCAGCGTCTCGGCCACCGCCGTCACCTTCAGGCGCACCTGGAGGGCGTCGTCGAGGTGCTGGAGGTCGCAGCCGCCGCAGCGCGCGAAGTGCGGGCACGGCGGCTCGCGGCGGCCCGGTCCCGGGGCGAGGAGGGCGACCGCCTCGGCCCGCCCGTAGCCCGGGTGGCGCTCCACGAGGCGGACGCGGAGCCGGTCCCCGGGGGCCGTCCGGGGGACGAAGACCGGGATCCCGTCGTAGCGGCCGAGGCCCTCGCCGCCGGCGACGAGCTGGTCGATGGTGAGCTCGATCTCCTCGAGCTCGGCGAGCCGCTCGGCGACCGGCCGGCCGTCCCGCGCGCTCATCCGCCCCCCTTCCCGGCCGCCCACCACCGCGCGGTCGCGGCCGCCGCGTCCAAGCGCGCGGGCCGGGCCCGGCACAGCTCCGCGCCGGCGGCGCCGGGCGCCGGCAGGAGGGGGCCGGTCAGGCCCCGAGCAGCACGTGCACGCGGCCGGCGAGCCGGGGCATCCACTGGTCCACCTCTCTCCGGAGCTCTTCCGGTCGGTGTCTGCGGCTGAGATGGTAGAGCACCACTGCCTCGTTCTCGAAACGCTCCTCGCGGGCCACGAGATCGGCGAGGTGGAGGTGCCCGAAGCGGGCGGCGCGGTCGCGGTGGGCGGCGTCGAGGAAGGTGCACTCGAGCATCAGCACGCGCGAGGAGAAGAGCTCCGGCTGGCGCTCGAAGACCCCCGGCCCGGTGTCGCCGCAGAAGGAGAGCCACCGCTCCTCGACGCGCTCCTCCACCGCCTCGCCCGAGCGCTTGCGGGCCACCACCTCGTCGGCCGGCAGCTCGCGCAGCTCGTCGCGCAGCCGGTGGCGGCGGCGCAGCAGGTGGTAGCCGAGGCTCGGCACCACGTGCTCGGTGGCGAACGCCTCGACGGCGAGGTCGCGGCCCACCTCCACGCGGTCGCCCGGCGAGAGCGGACAGAGCGTGAACGGGTACTCCGTCCGCTCCAGCCGCTCGGCCACCTTCACCAGCGCGGCGACGTCCTCGGCGATCTCGGCGGGGCAGAAGACCCGGCGCCCCCAGGGGTGGTCGAGGGCCCGCCGCGAGAGGAGGTAGGGGAGGCCCAGGAGGTGATCGAGATGGCCGTGGGTGACGAACAGGTCGCGCACCCCGGCCAGCGCGAGCGGACCGCGCCCGACGTCGAAGGCGAGCCCCGGCGGGGAGACGCGAAACCAGGTCTCCTCGCCGGCGCGCGACCAGCCGTCGATCGCCAGCTCGCCCAGGCGGAGGCTGGCGGACCGGCCGTTCACCGCCGGCCCCGCCCGCGCCGCCCCGGCCTCAGATCTCGCGGAAGAGCCAGCGCTTCGTCCACTCGAGGCGCTTCGCCACGCTCTCCCAGTCCGGCTCGATCAGCCAGAGGGCGGCGGCGATGGAGGAGAGCAGCGAGTTGCCGTCCTGCGGGGTGAAGCAGAAGCCGTAGAGGTCGCGGTCGCGCCGCACCGCCAGCGTCGAGCGCGCCACCACGGTCTGCGAGAGGATCCGGCCGTAGTAGCCGTGGTCGCGCCCGAAGCTGAAGACCTCGTTCGAGTTCCGCTTCTCGGTGAGGGCCACGAGCGGATTGCCCGCCAGGCGCTCGACCATCTCCTGGCGCGTCACGTCGCGCGTGAAGCGGAGGTTGAACCAGATCGAGTGCATGTACTGCGTGTTCAGCTTCGCGGCGCTCGAGAAGAGGTCGAAGTCGAGGTCGAGGGTCTCGAAGACGTGGTGCGCGTCGTGGGCGTGGTGGGTCCCGAAGTCGGGGTCGTCGTGCTTGCCCGCCTGCGGCGCGGGGCAGAAGTCCTTGGTCTGGGAGATGTCGTTGGCACGCCGCATGCAAACGAAAGTGCCGCGCTCCAGCGAGTAGCCGCCGTCCGCCTCGCGGGCCAGCGTCTTGATCAGGGTGGTGATGTTGTGCGTGTTGCAGGAGACGATCTGCACGAACCGGTCCTCGCCCGCCAGCAGCGCCTCGTCGTTGACGCCGCGGGCGTACGGCTTGCCGAAGCCGAACTCGCTCCCCTGGGCGAGGAAGCCCTTGGGCCCGTCGAGGCCGGCGTAGAACTTCCTCTTGTTCTCGTTGCCGGCGGGCGTGCAGTCGATCACCACGGTGGCGCGGGAGAGCGCCTCCTCGGTCTCCAACGCCACCTCGTGCCCCATCTTCTCGAAGGCGTCGCGCTGGTCGCTGTCGGTGGCGAGGCGCGCCCCGCGCGACATGAGGTGGTTGATCTTGGCGCGGTCCGCGACCAGCGGGGTGCGCTTGTGGAAGGTCACCTCGTCGATCCCCAGGTAGTGCTTGAAGTCGGTGAAGAGGCCGATGAGCGGCTCGCCGATGGTACCGGTCCCGACGATGTGGACGATCGTCTTCTTCATGGTGCCCTCCAGAGGGGGATTGGGAGCGTCGCGCGCCCGCGACGGGGGCAGGTTAGCACAGGGCACCCCGGCCCACGGCCGCGCCGCCCGGCGCTAGAATGGCGCTTCCCCCCCACCGCGAGACCGATGCCGCTCGACGCCCTGCGCCCCCAGCTCTCCCCTTGCCCGGCCGGAATGGCTGCCGGGGGCCGC
>JAHDVN010000366.1 GCA_023384635.1 Thermoanaerobaculia bacterium | reverse complement strand
GCACCCAGGTCGTGCCGTCGCCGCCGTTGCGCCAGAGCGTGACGTCGCCGCCGGCCTGGCTCGTCCCCACGACATCCAGGTCGCCGTCGTCGTCGAGGTCCACCGCGAGCACCGCAGCGCCGTCGACGAGCGCCCCGGAGCCGACCGTGTGCCCGGCCCAGGTGGTCCCCGTGCCGTCGTTCGCGTACCAGAGGATGAGGTCGTTGTCCCGCTGCACGAAGACGAGGTCGATGTCGCCGTCGCCGTCGAAGTCGGCGGCGTCGATGCCGCGCGGCCCCGAGGCGCTCGACTTGACGGTGACGTCGGCCCACAGGCCGCCGGCGCCCACCGAGTTCAGGTAGGCGTGCACCTCGGCGGCGTCGTAGGCGCTCACCGCGAAGTCCGGCTTGCCGTCGCGGTTGAAGTCCGCCACCACGACGTCGAAGACGCCGTCCAGCATCGCCATCAGGTGCCGGGTCCAGCCGCCGTTAGCCGGGGTACCGTCGCTCTCGAACCAGTCGATCCGCCCGGCGTTGTAAGCGACCGTCACCAGGTCGAGGTCGCCGTCGCCGTCGAAGTCGGCCGCCTCCACGCGGTGGGCGCCGTCGAGGTCGCTGATCACGGTGTGCGGGGTCCAGTCGGGCAGGGCACCGCCGTCGTTCTCCCACCAGCGGATCGTGTCGCCGGCCACCGCGGCGCCGAGCACGTCAAGGTCGCCGTCGCCGTCGAGGTCGGCCACCGCCACGTGGCGCGCGCCGTCGAAGCCGGTGGCGACGGTGCTCTCCCACCAGAGGCTGCTCCCGAGGTTCAGATAGGCGATCACCGCGTCGCCGTCCCACTCCGCGGAGACGACGTCGAGCAGACCGTCGCCGTTGAGGTCGCCGGTGGCGAGCGCGCGCGGATCGCCGAGGCCGGTGCGGATGTCGACCGGCTCGACGGCCTTGAAGCTCCGGTGGATGAGCTCGTTCTCCCACCAGGGGACGCGGTCGCCGTCCCAGACGGCCGCCACCAGGTCGGGGTCGCCGTCGCCGTCGAGATCCCCCGCCTCCGCCTGCAGGACCTCCGTCATCCCGGTGGCGACAGTTCGCCGGCTCCAGGAGACACCGTCGCCGCTGAAGTTGTCGAACCAGTAGACCTCGCCCGCAACCGAGGCCGCGACCAGCAGGTCGAGATCCCCGTCGAGGTCGAGGTCGTGCAGGCGCACCGAGCGGGCCCCATCGGTGGCATTGCTCACCACGTGCTCCGTCCAGGTCGCTCCGCCCCGCTCGTACCAGCGCACGCGGTCCGTGCTCACGCTGGTAGCCGCGATGTCGCAGCGGCCGTCGCCGTCGATGTCGCCGGCGGCGACCGAGATCGCGCCGTCGAGGGCACCGACGACGTGCACCGTCCAGTAGTCGCTCGGCACGCCGTCGCTCTCGTACCAGCGCACCTCGTCGTCGGTGCGGTCGGCAGCCACCAGGTCGACGTCCCCGTCGCCGTCCACGTCGGCGGCGGCGAGGCCCCAGGGCTGGGTCACCTCGCCCATGACCGAGACCGCGTGGCTGGTCCAGCCGCCGTCGGCCGGCGTGCCGTCGCTGGCCCACCAGCCGATCTTGTCCGAGTTGCCTCCCGAGTCCACCAGGGTGGCGGCGATATCGAGGTCGCCGTCGCGGTCGAAGTCGGCGAGCGCGATCTCGCGAACGCCGGCGTTGGCGAGGTGGGCGACGCCGAAGATCGCCCAGCCGCCGCCTCCGAACTTGGGGTTGCGCGCCCAGAGGATCTCCGCGTCCTCCGCCGGATAGGGCGGCGTCCCGAGCGGGATGTTCGCGAACTGGCCGATCACCAGATCGCCGTCGCCGTCGCCGTCGAGGTCCCCGATCGCCACCGCGTACGGCGAGTCGAGGCCCGAGGCGGCGATGCCGTGGGTCCAGGCTCCGCCCCCCAGCTGGTAGCTCACGCCACACGTCCCCGCGAGCTCGGCGCAGGCCGCGACGTCGGCGAAGCCGTCGGCGTTCAGGTCGCCGACCGCCACCGCCGAGGCGCCGTCGAACGAGCTGCGCAGGTTGGTGGCCGGGCCGAAGGGCAGCGAGCGCGCCCAAGCGGCCGGCGCGAGGAGGAGGGCGAGGAGGAAGAGGGGGATGCCGATTCTGCGGGGGGACATCTGCGGGCCTCCGTGTCGTTCGGCCCCGCGCACCGCGCGGCGGGTCCGTTCGCTCGCCATTGTCGGGACCCCCCCCACCCCGGCCCATGACCGCGCGCGCCAAGACCCTGGACGGAAGCGCCAATCCTCGGCCCGAAGCCCTCGAACGCCGCTGAAGAGGGGTTCACTCTCCCTGCCGCACCCGGGCCGAGGGAGCAACCCAGACCGGATCGGGCACGCCGGTTGCAGCCTCGACCCACCTCTCGCACTTCGTCACGCCATTCCGGCGCCGACCTGCGGGCCCCGGGAGAAGAATGCAACCACGCCATCTCCTCGCACCGCTCCTTCTTACCGCCGCGCTCCTGCCGCCGGTCGCAGCCGCCGCTGCCGAGCAGCAGTTCCGGGTCGACGCCGCGCAGAGCCGCATCGCGTTCCAGGTCGACGCCCGGCTCCACCTGGTGCGCGGCACCCTGCCCGTCGCTTCCGGGGAGCTCCGGATCGACCCCGGGACCGGGACCGCCAGCGGCGAGGTGGTCGCCGACGCGCGCCGCGCCGCGACCGGCAACGGCATGCGCGACCGCAAGATGCACGACGACGTGCTGCTCTCCGCGGCGTTCCCGGCCATCGTCTTCACCGCCGAGGGCTTCGAGGGCGCGGCGATCGAGGAAGGCCGGAGCACCGCCCGGCTGCGCGGCCGCTTCTCGATGGCGGGCCGGGAGCACGCGGTGACCCTGGACGCGACGCTCGAGCGCCACGGCGACGGGCTCGTCGCCACCTCCGAGTTCGGCGTCCCCTTCCGGAAGTGGGGCCTGAAGGACCCCAGCCTGCCGCTCCTGCGGCTGGCGGACGAGGTGCAGGTGACCGTGCGCCTGCAGGGGAAGCTCACCCCGTGACGCCGAACACGCGCCGCACCGTGGCGCTGGCCTACGGCGCGCTCTGCCATACCTCGTTCGCCGCCGGAGTGACCCTGATGGCGGTGCAGCTCTACGCCGGCCTGGCGCTCGGCCGCGGTCCGCTGAGCGGCGCGGCGGGATGGCTGGTGAACCTGGCGCTCGTCGCGCAGTTCCCGCTGCTGCACTCGTGGCTGCTCACCCCGCGCGGCCGGGCCTGGCTGCTGCGCCTCGCCCCCCGCGCGGTCGCCGCCGACCTCTCCACCACGCTCTTCGCCACCGTGGCGTCGTGGCAGCTCATCCTGCTCTTCGTGGCCTGGAATCCTTCGGGACGGCTCTGGTGGGAGCCGCACGGCCTGGGGCTCGAGATCGAGATCGCCCTCTATGCCGGCGCCTGGCTCTTCCTCGGCAAGGCGCTCTGGGACGGCGGCCTCGCGCTGCAGAGCGGCTTCCTCGGCTGGAGCGCCCTCT
>JAHDVN010000365.1 GCA_023384635.1 Thermoanaerobaculia bacterium | reverse complement strand
CGCGGGAGGAGGCGCGGCCGGGGAGGGCAAGGGGGCCCCGCGCCGCCGCCGGCCCCGGCGGCGCCGGCGGCGGGGGACGCAGGGGCAGCCGATGAGCGGGGAGGGCAACGGACCGTAGCAGTGCAGGCCATCTCGACAGAGCGCGGCGGCGCCCCGGTGCCGGCCGCGAGCGGAGGAGAGAGGATGGGATCGATCGGGCAGTTCTACCGCTCCACGCTGGGCAAGAAGGCGGTGATGGCGGTCACCGGCCTCCTGCTCTTCGGCTTCGTGCTCGTGCACATGGCCGGCAACCTCAAGCTCTACATGGGCAAGTACGAGGAGGGCGTCCACGCGGGCGAGTACGCGATCAACGTCTACGGCGCGTGGCTCCGCGAGCTGGGCTCGCCGGCGCTGCCCCACGGCGCGGCGCTCTGGATCTTCAGGGTCGTGCTCCTCGCCGCGGTGCTGCTGCACATGCACTGCGCCTGGGTGCTGACCCGGCTGAGCTGGGCGGCGCGGCCGGTCGACTACCGGAGGCGCGACGTGATCCAAGCCACCTACGCCTCGCGCACCGTGCGCTGGGGCGGGGTGATCATCGCCCTCTTCGTCCTCTACCACCTCGCCCACCTGACCCTCGGGGCGGTGGGGCCGGACGGGTTCGAGCACCTGAGGCCGTACGAGAACATCGTGCTCGGCTTCCAGGTGCCCTGGATCGCCGGCTTCTACATCGTCGCGAACGCGATGCTGGGGCTGCACCTCTACCACGGGCTGTGGAGCATGTTCCAGAGCCTGGGATGGAACGGCCCGACCCTGAACCCCTGGCGCAAGCGCTTCGCGGTGGCGTTCGCCGCGATCGTGACCGCCGGCAACGTCTCCTTCCCGCTCGCCGTGCTCGGCGGGCTCGTCCGCTGAACCGAGGAGGGACGCCATGCAGCTCGACAGCAGAATCCCCTCCGGACCGATCGAGCAGAAGTGGGACCGGCACCGGTTCGACCTGAAGCTGGTCAATCCGGCGAACAAGCGGAAGTTCTCGGTGCTCGTCGTGGGCAGCGGGCTGGCCGGCGCCTCGGCGGCGGCGGCCCTCGGCGAGCTCGGCTACAACGTCGAGTGCTTCTGCTACCAGGACAGCGCGCGGCGCGCGCACTCGATCTCCGCCCAGGGCGGCATCAACGCCGCCAAGAACTACCAGGGCGACGGCGACAGCATCTACCGCCTCTTCTACGACACGGTCAAGGGCGGCGACTTCCGGGCCCGCGAGGCCAACGTCTACCGGCTGGCCGAGGTCTCGGTCGACATCATCGACCAGTGCGTGGCGCAGGGGGTCCCGTTCGCCCGCGAGTACGGCGGCTACCTCGACAACCGCTCGTTCGGGGGCGCCCAGGTGTCGCGCACCTTCTACGCTCGCGGCCAGACGGGACAGCAGCTCCTGATCGGCGCCTATCACGCGCTGGCCCGCCAGATCGGCCGCGGCCAGGTGCGGATGTTCCCGCGCACCGAGATGCTCGACCTGGTGGTGGTCGACGGCCAGGCCAAGGGGATCGTGGTGCGGGACATGGTCACCGGCGAGATCCGCTCGCACGCCGGCGACGCGGTGCTCCTCTGCACCGGCGGCTACGGCAACGTCTTCTATCTCTCGACCAATGCCAAGGGGTGCAACGGGACCGCCATCTGGCGCGCGTACCGGCGCGGCGCCGTGTTCGCCAACCCCTGCTTCACGCAGATCCACCCCACCTGCATCCCGGTGGCCGGCGATTACCAGTCGAAGCTGACCCTGATGTCGGAGTCGCTGCGCAACGACGGGCGGATCTGGGTGCCGAAGCAGGTGGGCGACAAGCGGGCGCCGAACGACATCCCGGAGGCCGACCGGGACTACTACCTCGAGCGGCGCTACCCGGCCTTCGGCAACTTGGTGCCGCGCGACATCGCCTCCCGCGCTGCCAAGGCGGTCTGCGACGAGGGGAGAGGGGTGGGACCGAGCGGTCTCGGTGTCTACCTCGACTTCGCCGAGGCGATCGGCCGCCTCGGGCGCGGCAAGATCGAGGAGCGCTACGGGAACCTCTTCCAGATGTACGAGAAGATCACCGGCGAGGACCCGTACACCGTGCCGATGCGGATCTTCCCCGCCGTCCACTACACGATGGGCGGCCTCTGGGTCGACTACGACCTGATGAGCACGATCCCGGGCCTGTTCGTGCTCGGCGAGGCGAATTTCTCCGACCACGGGGCGAACCGCCTGGGCGCGTCGGCCCTCATGCAGGGGTTGGCCGACGGCTACTTCGTGATCCCCTACACGCTGGGCAACTACCTGGCGCCGCGGATGGGCCAGCCCCGCACCACCGACCTGCCGGAGTTCCGCGCCGTCGAGGCCGAGGTCAAGGGCCGGATCGAGAGGTTGCTCTCCGCCAAGGGGAAGCGCACCGTCGACTCCTTCCATCGCGAGCTCGGCAAGATCTGCTGGGACGGCTGCGGCATGGGTCGCACTGCGGAGGGGCTCGAGCAGGCCATCGCGGCGATCCCCGAGCTGCGCGAGCGCTTCTGGAGGGAGGTCTGCGTGCCGGGCGAGGGGGGCGAGCTCAACCACTCGCTGGAGAAGGCCGGCCGCGTGGCCGACTTCCTCGAGATGGCGGACCTCATGTGCCGCGACGCCCTGCACCGCGAGGAGTCGTGCGGCGGCCATTTCCGGGAGGAGCACCAGACACCGGAGGGCGAGGCCAGGCGCAACGACGAGGAGTTCACCTACGTCGCCGCCTGGGAGTGGAAGGGGGAGGGCAGTGCCCCGGCGCTGCACCGCGAGCCCCTGACGTTCGACTACGTGAAGCCGAGCCAGAGGAGCTACAAGTGATGAACCTGACCCTGCACGTCTGGCGCCAGAAGTCCGCCCACGCGCCGGGGCGCTTCGTGAGCTACGAGGCGCGCGACATCAGCGAGCACATGTCCTTCCTCGAGATGCTCGACGTGGTCAACGAGCGGTTGATCGAGAAGGGCGAGGACCCGATCCACTTCGACCACGACTGCCGCGAGGGGATCTGCGGCACCTGCGGCATGATGATCAACGGCGAGGCGCACGGTCCGCTCGAGGGCACCACCGCCTGTCAGCTCCACATGCGGCTGTTCAAGGACGGCGACGAGATCACCATCGAGCCGTGGCGCAGCCAGGCGTTCCCGGTGATCAAGGATCTGGTCGTCGACCGCGGCGCCCTCGACCGCATCATCCAGGTGGGCGGCTACATCTCCGTCAACACCGGGTCGGCCCCGGACGGCAACGCGATCCCGGTTCCCAAGGGGGCCGCCGACCTGGCGATGGACGCCGCCTCCTGCATCGGCTGCGGTGCCTGCGTGGCGCAGTGCCCCAACGGTGCGGCGCAGCTCTTCGTCGCGGCCAAGATCTCGCACCTCGGCCTGCTCCCGCAGGGGCAGCCCGAGCGCTGGTCGCGGGCCGAGGCGATGGTGGCGCAGATGGAGCAGGAGGCGTTCGGTTCCTGCACCAACTACGGCGAGTGCGAGGC
>JAHDVN010000364.1 GCA_023384635.1 Thermoanaerobaculia bacterium | reverse complement strand
TGGCGCTGGCGCTCGCCGCGCTCCTCCTCGCCGCCGTCACCCCGGAGCGCCCGCTGGGGCTGGCGCTGCGCCACATCGAGACGGCCGACGGCGCGCTCTGGACCGCGAGCGCCCGGCCGCCGGCCGAGCTCGCCGCGGCGGGCGGCTTCGGCCCCGGCCGGCCCCTGCCGTGGGTGGTGCGGGAGGGATTCGTCGCGCCAGCGCCGCGGCTCGCGCTGCCCGCTCCGGAGATCGAGCTGCGCGCGGTCGAGGAGATCGCCGGCGGCCGGCGCGTGACCTTCGCGCTGCGCTCGCCGCGGGGCGCGCCGCAGGCAACGCTCTGGCTCGCCGGTGGGGTGGAGCTGCGGGCCGGGCGGGTCGCGGGAGCGCCTCTCCACCCCGAACGGGCGCGGCCGGCCGGCGTGGCGGGGCGCGGGATCGCGATCGCCACGCTGCCGGCGGCGGGGGTGGAGATCGAGCTCGAGCTCGGCGGTGCGGCGCCGGTCTCGGCCTGGGTGGCCGACGCGAGCTACGGCCTCCCCGCCGAGGGACTCCCTCTCCAGCGCGCCCGCGGCGAGACCGCGGTGCCGGTCGGCGCCGGCGATCAGACGGTCGTCGTGCGCGAGATCGAGCTGTGAGGCAGAAAACTGGGGACAGTTTACTTATTTCTTCGCGGCTGCAGCCAGGCGAATGCAGTGGACCCAAATAAGTAAACTGTCCCCAGTTTTCTAGACCCGCTCCCACCCGCGCGCGATCTTGAGGGCGAGGGCGAAGAAGACGGCGGCCCAGAGGACGAGGACGGCCGCCTCGGGCAGCGCGGCGTGGAACGCCTCCTCGCGCCAGAAGACGTCGAGGAACCCCTCGAGGGCCCAGGAGTTGAAGGCCGCGAGGCTCACCTTCTGGATCGCCTCGGGCATCAGGAAGCGCGGGAACATGCTCCCCCCGAGCGCCGAGATCGAGAGGATCACGAGGTTCGAGACCGCCACCAGCTGCTTGCGAGTGCGGCAGACGGCGGCCAGCACGAGCCCGAAGGCCGAGGCGGCGAGCGCGGTGGTGGTCGCCATGAGGAGGAAGCCGGGCAGGTGGCCGACCAAGTCGACCCCGAAGACGAGCTGCCCCCAGACGAACATCACCGTGATCTGCGCCAGGCCCATCGAGGTGAGGAAGAGCAGCTTGCCGGTGAGCAGGCGGCCCATCGTCAGGCGCGTGGAGAGGAGCCGGTCGAGGGTGCCGCTCTCGCGCTCCTCGATGAGCGCGCCGCCGGCGCCGGCGGCGCTGAAGAGCAGGAACATCACCCCGAGCCCCAGCGCGTAGAAGGTCACCAGCGGGCTCTTCTTCCCCTCGCCCGTGAGGTCGCGCACCTCCACCGGGATCGGCATCCCCGCGCCGTCGGCGCCCTCCTGGCTCCGAGCGCGGAGGCCCCCCTGCTCGCGCAGGAAGGCGACCATCTGGTCGAAGCGCTCCCGCTGCGCGCCGGTGAACTCCGCACCCCAGCTGTCGAGCGCCTCGAGGCCGCCGGCGAGGAAGAGGTCGCCGAGGGCGGAGAAGCTCACCTTCTGCACCAGCCCCTGGACCACCTGCGGGGCGATCGGGTCGGCGCGGTCGGCGAGCAGGAGGAGCGACGGGGTCCCCTCGGCGCCGCGCGCGAAGGTCAGCGGGCGGTCGCCGAAGCCGCGCGGCACCACCAGCGCCAGCGGCACCTCGCCGGCGCGCACCGCGGCCTCGGCGGCGGCGCGGTCGTAGAGCGGAGCGGGGGGCGCGCCGGGCCGCGCCCGCGGCGCGGCGCGGGGACGCAGCGCGGGCTCCGCCGCGAGCGCCGCGAGCAGCCGGCGCGAGATCTCGCTGCCGTCCTCGTCGACCACGATGAGGTCGACCCGCGGCACGCCGCTCTTCTGCCCGCCGCCGAACATGAGAGCGAAGATCGAGAAGAAGACGATCGGCACCACGAAGGAGAGGGCGACCGCCGCGCGGTCGCGGCGCAGGGCGATCCAGGCGCTGCGCACGACGGTGCCGATCACTCGCGCAGCTCCCGGCCCGTCAGGTGGAGGAACACGCTCTGGAGCGTCGGGCTCTCGAGATGGAGGTCGGCCACCGCCACGCCGTGGCGCTCGCAGAGCGCGAGGACGCGGGCCACCGCGCTCGCGGGCGCTGCGGCGGTGGCGAGGCGCAGGCGCCGCCGCTCGACGAGGGCACCCTCGGCCGCCAGCGCGGTCGCGGCCTCCGCCGGGAACGCCTCCACCGCGTCGAGGATCAGCTCCTTGCCACCTCCCACCGTCGAGCGCACCAGCTCGTCGCGGGTGCCGACGGCGATGACGCGGCCGTGGTCGATCACCGCCACGCGGTCGCAGAGCCGCTCGGCCTCCTCCATGTAGTGGGTGGTGTAGAGGATCGCCGCGCCGCCGGCGCGCAGCTCGCCGATCATGCCGTAGATCCGCTCGCGCGACTGCGGGTCGACGCCGACCGTCGGCTCGTCGAGCAGCACCAGCCGCGGCGCGTGGGGGATCCCCGCGGCGAGGTTGAGGCGCCGCTTCATGCCGCCGGAGAAGGACTCGATCGGTTCGTGGGCGCGGTCGGCGAGGCTCGCGAAGGCGAGGCCGCGCTCGACCGCGAGCGCGAGCGCGTCTCCCTCGAGCCCCTGGAAGCGGCCGAAGGCGGCGAGGTTCTCGCGCGGCGTGAGGTGAGGGTAGAGGGCGATCTCCTGCGGCACGTAGCCGATCACGTCGCGTGCCCCGGGGGCGTCGGCGTCCCGGCCGAAGAGGCGGATGGTGCCGCGGTCCGGGCGGACGCGGCCGATGAGCGAGCGCACCAGGGTGCTCTTGCCGGCGCCGTTGGGTCCCAGGAGCCCCAGCACCTCGCCGCGCGCCAGCTCGAGATCGACGCCGTCGAGGGCCCGGAGCGCGCCGAACGACTTGGCGAGGGAGCGGATCTCGACGGCGGGCACGGGGCGATCCTATCCCCGCCGCGGGGCCCCGCTTGCCCGGGGCGCGGCGCGGGCGCAGAATCGGTGCGTATCCCCAGCGAGAGGAGGCCCCCGATGCCGACCTTCGTCCTCATGACCCGCCTCGCGGCGGGCGGCGCCTCGTCGGCCGAGGCGCGGCGCGCGATGGGCCGGGAGTGGCTGAAGAAGGTGAAGACGGCCTGTCCCGAGGTGAAGTTCCGCGCCCACTACGCGCTCCTCGGGCCGTACGACTTCATGGACCTCTACGACGCGCCGGACGTCGAGACCGCGCACAAGGTCTCGGTGATCTCGCGCGTCGAGGGGGCGGTCTCGGCCGAGAGCTGGCAGGCGCTTCCCTACGGCGACTTCCTCCGCCTGCTCGGCGAGGTCGGCCCGTAGGCGGCTCGGCGGTCGGAGCCCGAGGCCCGGCTCACTGCGCCGTCGGCGCGGCCGGGAGGCCGCGGCCGGTGGTGAGGTAGGTGGCAAAGCTGCCGAGCCAGTGACCCCCCTCGTAGTGCTCGCCGGTAACGCGCGGGAGGGCCTCGTCGCGGTGGCGTCTCGCCGTGGCGAG
>JAHDVN010000363.1 GCA_023384635.1 Thermoanaerobaculia bacterium | reverse complement strand
TCGGGCACATTTTCGGCTCGCTGTACCCGCGGGGCGTTCTGCTCGCGCGGCTGCGCTGCGAGCTGGCGGCCGCCGGCGTCGACGAGGAGGGCGAGCTGCCCGACCACCTCACGGCCGTGCTGCGCCTGCTCGGCCGCCTCGACGAGGCGGCGCGGGCGGAGCTGGTGGCGGAGCGCGTGGCCCCGGCCCTCGCGAAGATGCGCGCCGCGCTCGACCCGACGCCCAATCCCTACCGCCACCTGCTGGCCGCAGCAGGCACGCTGCTCGGCGTGCCCGGGCCCGCGGGCGGCCCGGCGGGCTCCTGACCCGGAGGCGACCATGAACGGCATCGCGCACTATCTCGACCAGCTGCTCTTCGGCGCCCTGCCGTACGCGGCGCTGCTGCTCTTCTTCGTCGGCACGATCTACCGCTACCGCGCCCAGACCTTCTCCTACTCGAGCCTCTCGTCGCAGTTCCTCGAGAACCGGCAGCACTTCTGGGCCCTGGTGCCGTTCCACTACGGCATCCTGGTGGTGCTCGGCGGGCACCTGGTGGCCTTCCTGCTGCCGCGCCAGCTGATGGCCTGGAACGGCGTGCCGGTGCGGCTCTACGGGCTCGAGGTGACGGCGCTGGCGTTCGGGCTGCTGACCCTGGTCGGACTCACGGCGATCGTGGTGCGGCGGCTGCGCGACCCGAAGCTGCGGGTGGTGACGAGCCGCGCCGACTGGGTGCTCTACGCCCTGCTCCTGCTCTCGGTCGCGACCGGGCTCGAGACGGCGATCTTCCACCGCTGGGGCTCCTCCTGGTTCCCGACCACGATGACCCCGTACCTCTGGTCGATCGTCAAGCTGAGCCCCGAGGTGGGGCTCGCGGCCGCCATGCCGTGGGCGGTGAAGCTGCACCTCGTCAACGCCTGGCTGGTGATCGGCTTCTTCCCCTTCACCCGCCTGGTCCACGTCCTCGTGGTCCCGAACATGTACCTCTGGCGCAAGCGGCAGGTGGTGCGCTGGTACGGCACCAAGCCGTCGACCGCCAACCACTGAAGCGATGCGGAGCCGGATCCTCACCCTCCTGCTGGCGATCGGCCTCCTCCTCGGCCTGCTCTCGCTGGCGCCGCGGCTGGCCGCGCTGCGCCTGCCCGGCTACCACCAGGGGTTCGAGCCGGCGCAGCCGGTCGCCTACTCCCACCGCCTGCACGCGGGGGAGCTGGAGATCGCCTGCCAGTACTGCCACGCCGGGGCGGAGCGGAGCCGGCACGCCGGGATCCCGGCGGCGAGCGTCTGCATGAACTGCCACCGCTTCGTCTCCGCGCCGCGCAGCGCGGTGCGGGCCGAGGAGCTGGCGGCGGAGAAGGAGGGGCGCGCGCCGCGGCCGGTGGTCTCGCCGGAGATCGCGAAGATCTACCGCGCCCTCGCCCTCGACGACCGGCTCGCGCGCGATCCCGCGCGGACGCCGGAGCCGATCGCCTGGGTGCGGGTCCACGAGGTGCCGGACTTCGTGGCCTTCGACCACCGGCCGCACGTCGCCGCGGGCGTCGCCTGCCAGCGCTGCCACGGGCCGGTGGAGACGATGGAGAGGGTCCGCCAGGTGGAGAGCCTCTCGATGGGCTGGTGCCTCGACTGCCACCGCGAGGGCGTGCCCGCCGCGAGCGGCGCCGGGCGGATCACCGCCTCCACCGACTGCGCCGTCTGTCACTACTGAGCGGGGAGAGCGATGAGCGGCGAGCACGACAGCAGAGACCGGAGCCCCGCGGGGCGGGCCGGCGCGCCGGGCGGCGGCGACGAGTTCCCGCTCGGGATCGGGACCCCGGTGCGGCGCCGCAGCTTCCTCCAGGCGGCCGGCTTCGCGGTCGCCGGGGTCGGCCTCGCGGCCTGCCGCCGGGCGCCGGTCGAGAAGGCGATCCCCTTTCTGGTGCAGCCGGAAGAGATCACCCTCGGCCGCGCTTATCACCACGCCTCGACCTGCACCGCTTGCCCGGCCGGCTGCGGCCTCCTCGTCGCGTGCCGCGACGGGCGCCCGATCAAGCTCGAGGGCCTGCCGGGGCACCCGATCTCGCGGGGCGGGCTCTGCGCCGTCGGCCAGGCGGCGCTGCTCGGGCTCTACGACGCCGAGCGGCTGCGCAGCCCGCAGGTCGGCGGGCGCGCGGTCGACTGGCCGGAGGCCGACGCCGAGGTGGCCGCGGGCCTGGCGCGCGCCGCGGCGCGGGGCGGCCGGGTGCGGCTGCTCACCGGCGCGCCACTCGGGCCCACCCGCGCCCCCTGGTGCGGGCGCTTCCTCGGCGGCTTCGCCGACGGCCGCCTGGTCGCCTACGAGCCGCTTCCGGCCTCGGCGATCCTGGCCGCCCACGAGCGGACGCACGGCGTGCGGCGGCTGCCCCGCTACCGCTTCGAGCACGCCGACGCGGTGGTGGCCTTCGGCGCCGACTTTCTCGGCACCTGGATCTCCCCGGTCGAGTTCACCCGCGGCTGGAGCGCGCGGCGGCGGCTGGCGGGCGAGAGCCCGGCGCTCTCCTGGCACGCCCAGCTCGAGCCCCGCCTCTCGCTGACCGGCGGCAAGGCCGACCGGCGGGCGCGGCTGCTGCCGAGCGAGTACGGCGCGGCGGTCGGTCGCCTCGCCGCCGGGCTGGCGGCGCGGGCCGGCGTGACGCTCGGCTGGAGCGCGCCGGAGCTGGAGCTGCCGGCCGTGGCGGCGCTCGTCGCCGAGGCGGAAGCGCGGCTCTGGGCGGCCCGCGGACACGCGCTGGTGGTCAGCGACAGCCAGGAGCTCGCGGTGCAGCTGCTGGTGAACCTGGCCAATCACCTGCTCGGCGCCTACGGCACCACGGTCGACCTCGACGCCCCCTCGCGGCAGCGGGTGGGAGACGACGCCGCGCTCACGAGCCTCCTGGCCGAGATCGAGGCAGGAGAGGTGGACGCCCTCCTCGTCCACGAGGCGAACCCGGTCTACGAGCTGCCCGGCGGCGAGCGGCTGGCGGCGGCGCTGTCCCGGGTGCCGCTCGTGGTCTCCTTCGCCCGCGAGCGCGACGAGACCGCGCGCCTCGCCCACGTGCTCGCCCCCGTGCCGCACCCGCTCGAGGCGTGGGGCGACGCCGAGGCGGTCGCGGGCGTGGTCGGCCTGCTCCAGCCGACGGTGGCGGGGCTCGGCCAGGGGCGGGAGGCGGCGACGAGCCTCGCGGCCTGGGCCGGGGAACCGGCACCGGCCCACGAGCTCGTGCGCGAGGTCTGGCGGCGGGAGATCCATCTGCGCGCCGTCGCCGGCGGCGACCCCGAGAGCTTCTGGGAGCAGAGCCTCCACGACGGCTTCGCGCGGGTGGCACCGCGCGCCGAGGCGCCCGCTTCGTCGTTCGCCTTCGCTGCCGTGCCGCCGCCGCGCGCGGCGGCGATCTCCCCGGACCTCGAGCTGGTGCTCTACCCGAAAGTGTCGCAGCTCGACGGCCGGCACGCGCACAACCCCTGGCTGCAGGAGCTCCCGGACCCGGTCTCGAAGATCACCTGGGAGAACTACGCCTGTCTCGCCCCGGCCACCG
>JAHDVN010000362.1 GCA_023384635.1 Thermoanaerobaculia bacterium | reverse complement strand
AGGTGCGTCTTGCCCACCCCCGGCGGCCCGATGAAGAGGAGACCGGTCTCCCGGAAGCGGCCGTCGAGGCCGAGGAAGCCGTCCACGTAGCGCCGGCAGACGGCGAGCGCCTCGTGCAGGCGGGGATCGCTGCGCTGCGTGCCGGAGCTGGTGCGGAAGTTGGCGAGCGAGCAGGCGGCGTAGCGGGCCGGGATGCCGGCCTCGGCGAGCAGCCGCGGCCCCTGCTCCCGGCTCCGGCAGTCGCACGGGCGCGCGACGCGGCGGCCGTTCTCCACCACCGCGACCCAGCCCTCGCCGCCGCAGCGCTCGCACGTCTCCGCCGGGGGCGCCTGGGCCTCGAGCATGGCCGGGATCGTAGCACGCGCCCCCGCGGCCGACGGTGCGCGGCGCGGGCTCAGAGCTTCACGAGCGGGCCGCGCGGCAGCGGCACGAGGGCGTGCGAGCGGGCCACCCCGCGCCGCTCGTCGAGCATCTCCTGGCGCACCACCTGGAGCAGCCGGTCGAGCTCGACCTGCGCCTGCTCGAGCTGCTCGCGCAGGCGCAGGATCACCTCCACTCCCGCCAGGTTGACGCCGAGGTCGCGGGTCAGGGTGAGGATCGCCTCGAGGCGGCGCAGCGCCGCCTCGTCGTAGAGGCGCGTGTTGCCGGCGCTGCGGGCCGGGGTGAGCAGCCCTTCGCGCTCGTAGAGCCGCAGCGTCTGCGGATGGACCCCGTAGCGCTCGGCGACGGCGCTGATGAGGACGTAGCGGGCTCCGCCGCGCTCGCCTCTCCGCCTGGTGCCGCTCATCCCCCGGCTCCGCTCCGCCTCAGTTGTCCTTGCTCTCGACGTCGACGAACTCCGCGTCGATCACCTCGTCGCCGCCCTTCCCCTCCTGGCCGCCCGAGCCGCCCGCAGCACCGCCGCCGGGAGCGCCGCCGCCCGCCGGCTCGGAGGCCGCGGTCTGCCGGTACATCGCCTCGGCCAGCTTGTGCGACGCCTTGGTGAGCTGCTCGCTCGCCGCCGAGATCGCCGCCGCGTCCTCTCCCTCGAGCGCCTTCTTCGCCGCCGCCAGCGCCTCGTCGAGCTCGGCGCGCTCGGCGGAGCCGAGCTTCTCGCGGTGCTCGCCGAGGCCCTTCTCGGTCGAATAGACGAGGGTGTCGAGGTGGTTGCGCGCCTCGACCGCCTGGCGCCGCTGCTTGTCCTCGCTGGCGTGCGACTCCGCGTCGCGGACCATCCGCTTGATGTCGTCCTCGCCGATCCCCGACGAGGCGGTGATGGTGATCCGCTGCTCCTTGCCGGTGCCGAGGTCCTTGGCCGACACGTTCACGATGCCGTTGGCGTCGATGTCGAACGTCACCTCGATCTGCGGCACGCCGCGCGGTGCGGGCGGGATGCCGACCAGGTGGAAGCGCCCGAGGGTGCGGTTGCCGGCCGCCATCTCGCGCTCGCCCTGCAGCACGTGGACCTCCACCGAGGTCTGGCTGTCGGAGGCGGTGGAGAAGACCTCGCTCTTCTTGCTCGGGATCGTGGTGTTGCGCTCGATCAGGCGCGTGAAGACGCCGCCGAGCGTCTCGATGCCGAGCGAGAGCGGCGTGACGTCGAGCAGCAGCAGGTCCTTGACCTCGCCGCGCAGCACGCCGCCCTGGAGCGCCGCCCCGAGCGCCACCACCTCGTCCGGGTTCACGCCCTTGTGGGGCTCGCGGCCGAAGAGGTCGCGCACCAGCTTCTGGATCGCCGGCATGCGGGTCTGGCCGCCCACCAGCACCACCTCGTCGATCTCGTGCGCCTCCAGGCCGGCGTCGCGCAGCGCCTGGCGGCACGGCCCGGCCGAGCGCTGGACGAGCTCTTCGACCAGCTGCTCGAGCTTGGCCCGCGAGAGGCGCAGGTTCATGTGCTTCGGCCCCGCCGCGTCGGCGGTGATGAACGGCAGGTTGATCTCGCTCTCCATCGCCGTGGAGAGCTCGATCTTCGCCTTCTCGGCCGCCTCCTTGAGGCGCTGCATCGCCATCGCGTCCTGCGCCAGGTCGATCCCCTGGTCCTTCTTGAACTCGGCGAGCAGCCACTCGATGACCCGCTGGTCGATGTTGTCGCCGCCGAGATGGGTGTCGCCGTTGGTCGACTTCACCTCGACCACCCCTTCGCCCACCTCCAGGATCGAGATGTCGAACGTGCCGCCGCCGAAGTCGTAGACCGCGATCTTCTGGTCCTTCTTCTTGTCGAGACCGTAGGCGAGAGCGGCCGCCGTCGGCTCGTTGACCAGCCGCTTGACCTCGAGGCCCGCGATCCGGCCGGCGTCCTTCGTGGCCTGGCGCTGGGCGTCGTTGAAGTAGGCGGGCACCGTGATCACCGCCTCGGTGACCTTCTCGCCGAGGTAGTCCTCGGCCGCCGCCTTGAGCTTCTGCAGGATCATCGCGGAGATCTCGGGCGGCGAGAACGGCTTGCCGTCGATCATCACGCGCACGTCGTCGCCCGCCGCCTCGACCTTGTACGGGACCATCCGCATCTCCTCGGAGACCTCCGAGAAGCGCCGCCCCATGAAGCGCTTGATCGAGTAGACGGTGTTGGCGGGGTTGGTGATCGACTGGCGCTTCGCCACCTGCCCGACCAGGCGCTCTCCCGACTTCGCGAAGGCGACCACCGAGGGGGTGGTGCGGCTCCCCTCGGAGTTGGCGACGACCTTCGCCTCGCCTCCCTCCATGACGGCCACGACGCTGTTCGTCGTGCCCAGGTCGATTCCGATGATCTTGCTCACGGCTCCTCCTCGTCTGCCCCGAGTCCCTCGAGGAAATGTCAGCGCGCCATTGTCAAGTCGCGCGCTCCACTAGTTTGACAATTATACGCGCAGATTTATTCCGGCGCGACCCGGATCGCGCCCGCATCCGGCGGACCGGGGGTGGGGCTCGGGAGGTCAGTCGAGGAGGACGAGGGCCCGCTCGGCCTGCGGTACCTCGAAGGCGGCGAACTCCGGGTCGAGCAGGATGTCGCCGGTGATCCCCTCCGCCACCGCCTCCCCCGGGTCGCCCCCCCGCGGCTGCAGGCGGTAGCTCACCCCCGCGGCGTGGATCTCCCAGAGGCGCCCGGCCGGGTCCCGGGGAGGGGCCGCGAGCAGGCCCAGACGGACCAGGTCGCCGATCCCCTCGGGGTACCGGCCCTCGACCAGGTAGTGGGCGCGGGCGGCGCGCTCGATGCCGCGCGCCGCGGCGGCCCGGTGGAGCCGCGCCGCCTGGTCCCGCGCCCCGGCCTGCCAGGGGTAGGGCAGGGAGAGCCCGAGCGGGAACCGCACCGCCGCGAAGAGCAGCAGCGCGGCCAGCGTCCCCGCCACGATCGCGGCGATCCGCCGCAGCTGCACCGCCTCGCCGGCCTCGGCGCGGGCCAGCTCCTCGGCGCTGGCGAGCTCCACCTGGTCGAGAAGCTCGGCGGGTCCGGCCGCCGGCGGCGCCGCGGTCGGGGCCGGAGGAGCCGGCGCCGGCTGGTCCGGCGCCGCGCGGAGCCGCACCAGCCCGCTGCGGGCCAGCCGCAGGTAGGCAAAGA
>JAHDVN010000361.1 GCA_023384635.1 Thermoanaerobaculia bacterium | reverse complement strand
TCCGAGCCGCGGCGACCGCTCGGACCGCCGAGAGATCGCGCTCTGACTGGTAATCGACGCCGAGGCGCTCCTGGAGCCCTCGCCAGGAGTAAGAGCGGCCGAGGGTCGAGCCCCGGAAGCTCGCCCCCTCGAGCCCGTACGAGATGCCCGAGACGTGTCCCGTGGTCGCGACCCGCGGCACCGCTTCGACTCCCGCTTCGCGCAGCCGTTCGAGGAAGACGCTCATCGACGGCCGGTCGGCGGCGGCACGGTCAAGGAGATCCTGGAGCCGGAGCCGCTTGCTCACCTCCCCAGTCCGCTCGATCTGTCGGATCTCGCCCGTTCGCAGGGCGGACTTGTCGACCTCGTGCGCTGACTTGACCTGGGTGAGCCCGTATTCGTGTTCGAGCGCTCGCAGGACCTCCTCGCCCCGCCGGTAGTCGTGCGAGTCGGAGACGGCACGGCCGTCGGCGCCGATGCGCGCCGCGACGATGTGGACATGATCGTGCTCGGTGTCGCGATGCCGTACAACTACGAACGGCGACCGCCCGTATCCGAGGTGCTCCAGGTAGCGCTCGGCGACGTCGCGCCACTGACCGTCGGTGAGCTCTTCGCGCCCGCTCGGCCCGTGGGGGAGCGACAGGGAGGAGTGGAAGACGGCTCGAGTCAGGCCTGGCCGCAGCTCCCGCCACTCGCCGAACTCCTGCGCGAGCGCCCGCGGGTCCTCGCCATACATGTTGCCGCCGACCAGCTCGGGCGACTTCGCGCGGCCGAAGACGTAGTTGAGGACGCCGCGAAAGCCCTTGCCCTTGTGGATGCTCTGGATCACGCGGCGCCCGCCTTGCCGACGAGCGCTTGGCGGACCTCGTGGAGCAGGCAGCGTAGCTCCTCCACGAGCGCGACCGGCACGTCCTCGGCCTGCCCGCGGTTGATCGCTCGCTGGAGCTGATTCAGGTTCGCGGCGAGCCGCCCGAGCTCGACCCACTGATCCGAAGCGATCGGGTCGGGCTGGTGGCGCCGGGGGAGCGGTCGGCCGAGCGCCGACTCGCGCAGGAGCTCGGCCACCGTGATTCCGAGGGTGCGGGCACGCTCGCGCAGCCGGCCGTCCTCGGCGGGGGTGAAGTGCGCGCCGTTCTTGACGACGCGCGCCCGCGCCGGATCCTTGCGCGGGCGCCCACGGCGGCTCACGCCGGACTCCGGTCGGCGACGTGCCGTCGGGAGTTGCAAACTTGCAACTCCGGTCCGCCGATACCGCCTGCGAGCCCAAGCGAGCCGCTGCCAGCCGTTTCCCGCCCGGGCGAAACCCGACGGCCGCGGAAGCGGCGGCGGGGTTTCCCGGGCCGGGAAACATGGCTGGCTCCTAACCAGCAGTCGGAGAGCCGCTGAAGCTCCGGGAGGGGAGGCAACGAGGAGGAGGCAGAAACGCCGGAGCAGCTCAGGGTCGGAATGGGTGGCACGGTGCGGACCTACAGGAAGAGCGTGCTGCGACCCGATCGCCGAGCGAACTCCACGACCTCCTGGTGGATCGGAAGGGCAGCACAGCCCTTCGCGGTGAGAACGGTGCGATCGCGTAGGACGACCCATCCCGACCGCTGCCACCTACGGATCGTGGAACGACTCACCTCCTCCCGCCGCTGGAATACGTCGCCCGCACGCGCCGGCCGACCCCCTCCCAGACAACGGTAGATGCGCTCGGCCGTGGCAAAGGGCATCCTCCACGATCGGGCATCGAGGGCCTGCTCTTCAGAACCGCGGCCGAACTCGCGTGGCCGAGAGTGCCCCGCCCGCGATCGCAGCGAAGAGGACGATCGGCAGGGCGAGGAGAACGAGAAGAACTCGGACGACGGCCCGAGCTCGGTAGTGGTTGGACAGCTTCGATCGTTGTCGCACATTGCGCCTCCTGGCGAGAGTTCTCCCGGCTCTGCGGTCGGGATGGAGTGGGGATTGCGGAGGAGAGTCGTAGAGGGCAGGAGGTCGTCTCCCGCCCTGAACTGCCTCTACGCCGCGGCCTCCTCCGAAGCGGCGCCACGGGTCAGTGCCTGCCAGGTTTCCGCGATCACCTCGGTGCGAAAGTGCTTGCCGGTCTCGTCTTCCCAGGAGCGCGTCTGGATTCGTCCTTCGACGTAGACCAGCCGCCCCTTGGCGAGCACCGTGGCGACGTTCTCGGCGGTCTTGCCCCAGAAGACGACGCGGTGCCACTCCGTCTCCTCCTGGCGATTCCCTTCGCCGTCTCGCCAGTAGCGGGACGTGGCCAGACGAAGGTCGGCGACCTTCGTGCCTTGCGGCGTCTCGCGAATCTCCGGGTCCTGCCCGACGTGACCGATGAGCTGCACCTTGTTCAGCATGGGACCTCCCGTTGTGGCGTCTATGTCAACAGATGTTGACCAGCGGACGTTATCGGGCGGCCCCGGGCCGCGTCAAGCGGCCTGCTCGTCTCCGGCTGGCTCCTCCGATTGAGCCGCCGACTCCTCGAGCGCCTTGGTCGCACGGCCGAGGATGTAGTCCGCCGCGCGCTGCGCCTGCTGCGCGGCGGTGATCACCAAGCGCGAATCGCGCGAGAGGTTCTGGCGCCAGTGGTCGATGTACGCGGCCGAGTTCGGGATGTCGGGCTCGATGCCGGCCTCCCCGCACAGGAAGGCGGCTCCCAGCTCGGCCACCAGCTCTTCGCGAGCGTACGGCTCGGAGCCGAACGGCGCCGCGTGGTTCTTGTCGAAACCGGGTCGCGCCAGGCGCTTGGTGTGCCCGGTGGCGTGGGTGAGCTCGTGGAAGAGCGTCGAGTAGTAGCCCTCGATGCGATCGAACGCGCTGCGCGGCGGCATCGTCACGCTGTCCGTCGCGGGGCGATAGAAGGCACGCGGCTGCGCCCGGTGCTCGATCGCGGGCGGCTCGGGGAAGCCGGCGACGATCTCTTCGGCGGTCGGCACCGGGGCGACCGCCACGGCGTCGGCAGCCGGGATCTTCGACGGATCGATCCCTTCGGTCTGGTCGAGGTTGAACACCGAGTAGTAGCGGAGAACGGGGAGCCGTTCGCTGCGCGGTGCAGAACTCCCCTCGTTGGCGTCCTTCGCTGCAGACTCGCGCCCGCTCCGGTCGACCCAGCGCCAGAAGATCACGGGCGTCGAACGCTCGCCGGCGCGGATGGCCCCGCCCAGTGCCTTAGCCTGGCGGAAGGTCAGCCACCAGGGAGTCGACGCCGCGCGGAAGCCAAGGAGAAAGACGTTGATTCCCCGGTACGGACGGCGCGACAGCAGGTTCGACGGCGCCAGACCATCCACCTTCCAGGGCCGCGCCCACGGAACCACTCCCTGCTCCAACTGCTCCACGATCTGGCTGGTGATCACTTCGTAGACCTTCGACATTGCCGAGCTCCTCTCGGTGCCGTTCTCGGTGGATTCCGAGAACCCTGAGGGCTTCCCCTCAACGCACCTGACGACCCAGTCGGGCCGCGAGGAAGCGTCAAGGCTGGCCGCAGGCCACCCAGAGGGCTCGGCCTTGACGCCCCGGAGCGGCCGATGAGACTGGTCGCGCGTTGAGGGGGAGAGCGCAGCGGGAGGTGGAATCC
>JAHDVN010000360.1 GCA_023384635.1 Thermoanaerobaculia bacterium | reverse complement strand
GCGGGTGGCCGCCGCGCTGGCGGTGCTCGGCCTGCGGCCTGTTGCACAGACGGACAGCCCGTCCCGGGAGTAGGATGCTCGGGTTTGCCGGCGGCCCGCGTGCGCCGCCGGAACCCGAGAGAACCTCCCATGTCCACGAGCGTCCGCCTCCTCGCCGCGGCCCTGGCCGCGACCGCCCTCCTCTGCCTGCCGTTCCCCGCCGCCGCGAAGGACCCGTTCGCCGGCTCCGGCCCCTGGATGGTCCGGGTCCACCCGGTGCCCGACGCCGACCGGCCCGCGATCGTGGAGCGCTTCGGCCACCTCGGGGTGGAGCGCGAGAGCGGCGCGATCCGCCTCCACGTCGACGACCGGGAGGGGATCGACTGGCTGCAGGCGCGCGGCTACCTGGTGGAGGTCGAGGTGGAGACGACCGAGGCGATGCGCGCCGCCGAGCGGCTCGCCGCCAGCCGCGCCGTACTGGCCGGGATCCCCGGCTACCCCTGTTACCGCACCGTGGAGGAGAGCTACGCGGCCGCCCAGGCGCTCGTCGCCGCCCGGCCCGGCCTCGCGGCGATCGTCGACATCGGCGACAGCTGGGACAAGCAGACCCCTGGCGGCGCGCCGGGCTACGACCTGCTGGTCCTCGTGCTCACGAACACCGCGGTGCCGGGCCCCAAACCCCGCTTCTTCCTCCACGGCGCGATCCACGCCCGCGAGTACACGACCGCCGAGCTCGCCCTGCGCTTCGCCGAGGAGCTGGTGGCCGGCTACGGCGTGGACGCCGACGCGACCTGGCTGCTCGACCACCACGAGATCCACCTGCTGCTGCAGGCGAACCCGGACGGACGCAAGCAGGCGGAGACCGGCCTTTCGTGGCGCAAGAACACGAACGAGGCGTACTGCGGCGCCACCTCGACCAGCCGCGGCGCCGACCTGAACCGGAACTTCGAGTTCCAGTGGAACTGCTGCGGCGGTTCGAGCAGCAACGCCTGCAGCGACACCTTCCACGGCGCCGGCCCCGCCTCCGAGCCGGAGGTGCAGGTGATCCAGGCCTACATGCGCGCGATCTTCCCCGACCAGCGGGGTTCCGGTCTCACCGACCCGGCGCCGGCCGACGCCACCGGCGTCTACCTCGACCTGCACAGCTACAGCGAGCTGGTGCTCTGGCCGTGGGGGTTCACCTCCACGGTGGCGCCCAACGGCCCGGCCCTGCGCACCCTGGGGCGGAAGTTCGCCTGGTTCAACGGCTACGAGCCCGACCAGGCGATCGGCCTCTACCCGACCGACGGCACGACCGACGACTTCGGCTACGGCGACCTCGGGATCGCCGCCTACACCTTCGAGCTCGGGACCATGTTCTTTCAGTCCTGCTCGGTCTTCGAGGGGACGATCCTGCCGGACAACCTGCCGGCGCTGCGCTACGCCGCGAAAGCGGCGCGCACCCCCTATCTCACCCCGTCGGGCCCGGACGTGGTGGGCCTCGCGGTGACGCCGTCCCCGGTGGCCCCTGGCGAGACCGCGACCGTCACCGCCACCCTCGACGACACCCGCTTTTCGACCGTGAACGGCGCCGAGCCGACCCAGGCGATCGCGGCGGGCGGCCTCTACGTCGGCACCCCGCCCTGGCAGGCGGGGGCGGTCGCCCAGCCGCTCGCGGCCGTCGACGGGCTGTTCGACGAGACGGTCGAGGCGGTGACCGCGAGCCTCGACACCACGGGGCTCTCCTCTGGCCGGCACACCCTCTTCGTGCGCGGCACCGACGCCGCGGGCAGCGCCGGCGCGGTCTCGGCGGTCTTCCTGTGGGTCGTGGACCCGGCGACGGCGCCGGTCGTCTCCGGCCACGTGCGCGACGCGGCGAGCGGCGCGGGGCTGGCCGCCACCGTCACCGCCGGGCCGTTCTCGGCCGCGACCGACCCGGCCAGCGGCGCCTACACGCTGCAGCTGCCGGAGGGGACCTGGGACCTCACCGCGAGCGCCGCGGACCACGTCCCCGTGACCGCCGCCGGGATCGTGCTCGGGACCTCGCAGGCGCACGTCGAGGAGTTCGAGCTCCTGCCGATCGTGTCGCTCTTCTTCGACGACGTGGAGCAGGGGAACCTGGGCTGGACGGCGCAGTCGCCCTGGGCGATCACCACCGCGCAGTCGCACAGCCCGACCCGCTCGTGGACCGACAGCCCGGGCGGCAACTACGGGAACAACGTCGACGTCTCGCTCACCTCGCCGGCCGTCGACCTCTCGGCGGCGGCTGGCGTGGAGCTCGTCTACTGGCAGCGCTACGACACCGAGGCGGGCTGGGACTACTGCATCGTGGAGGCCTCGACGGGCGGCGGGATCTGGACGGAGGTGGCGCGGTTCGACGGCGTGGCCACCACTTGGCACCAGGTGACGCTGCCGGTGCCGCAGCTCGACGGTGCGGCCACGGCCCGGGTCCGCTTCCGCCTCGACACGGACGGCTCGCAGACGCGCGACGGCTGGTACGTGGACGACATCGCCCTGCGCGCGGCGGTCGACCCCGCGCTGCTGGCCGCGATCTTCTCCGACGGCTTCGAGAGCGGCGGCACCGGCCCCTGGGACGGCGTCGCACCCTGAGAGGGGACCTCGTCAGCCCCGCGGCGGGCCGGGCGCGAGCCGCGCCAGCTCCGCGGCGGTCTCGCGGGCGACGGTGTTGACCGGATCGGTCCTGAGGGCGCCGGCCACGGCGGCGCGGGCCGCGGCGAGGGCGGCCACCGGGCTTTCCCCGCGCTCGCGGGCGAGCCGCGCCTCGGCGGCGCGGCCGCGCGCCAGGAAGGCCAGCGGGAACGGGCTGTCCGGGTTGAGGGCGACGGCCGTCTCCAGGTCGGCGAGCGCCCGGCCGAGAGCCGGTGCCGCGTCCTCGCCGGCGTCGAGCGCCGCCAGCGCCAGCTCCGTGCGCAGCGCGCCGCGGTTCATCGCCGCCAGGGCGTTGCGGGGGTTGTGGGCGAGGGCCCGGTCGAGGAATGCGAGCCCCTTCTCGGCCAGCGCCGCGAGGTCGCGCTCGCCCGCCTGCCGGCGCAGCCGCAGCAGCGCCGAGGCGCTCCCGCCGGCGCTCGCCAGCGTCTCCTGCAGGTCCGGCGTCACCGCGAGGGCGGCGTCGAACGCCGCGAGCGAGCGCTCCAGCGGGCCGCGCGCGTCGCCGCCGTGCGCGATCCGGAACGCCGCCAAGTCCTGCTCGATGAGGCCGAGGTCGCCGAGGGCGTAGACGTTGCGCGGGTGGAGGCGCACCGCCTCGCCGGCGGCCCGCGCCGCCTCGGTGAGCGCGGCCGTCGGATCGAGGTCGCGCGCCCCCTCGCTCGCCCCGCACTGCCACCAGGCGAGCCCGAGAGTGCGCCACATCATGTCGTCCTCCGGCGCCAGCCGCGTGGCCTCGCGGGCGGCGGCGATGGCGCCGGCGAGAACGGGTGCCGGGTCGCCACCGCGCTCGGTCAGGTGCCGCCCCCACGAGAGGCGCCCCTCGGCCAGCGCGTTGTGCACCGCCGCCTGGCCGGGGTCGACGGCGAGCGCCGCGGCGCAGGACTCCTCCAGGCGAGCCAGCGTCGCCTCCGAGCCGC
>JAHDVN010000002.1 GCA_023384635.1 Thermoanaerobaculia bacterium | reverse complement strand
GATCGGATACCTGCCGGAGTACCTCACCGGCACCGGCTTCCAGGTGACGCCGGTCACTTTCGATGCCGAGGGGCGCGGGCTGCAGTACGAGATCACGATCCTCGCGCAGCTCTCCTTCCGGCGGCGCGTGCCGGAGGAGGTGCTCTGGGCGAGCGACCGCTACCGGTTCCGGGACAGCTACGAGATCGATCCCTCGCAGGTCGACTTCTTCGACCGCGAGACCCTCGTCATCCGCGAGGTGGCGCAGAAGTTCGCCGAGACCGCGGTGACCGACCTGCTCGAGGGTTTCTGAGAACGGCGAAGGCGCCTCGCCCGTCAGGGGGAGGCGCCTCGCAGCCCGGCCGCGGTGCCGCCGGGCGGGGTGGCGTGGGCGTCAGCCGAGCTTGGCGACGGCCTGGCTCAGCCGGGACTTCGTGCGCGCGGCAGCGTTGGCGTGGATCACGCCCTTGGTCACGGTGCCGTCGAGGACCGGGATGGCGGCGGCGAGGGCGTCCTTCGCGGCCTGTCCGTCCCCTGCCGCGACGGCGGCACGGACCTTCTTGACCTCGGTCCGGAGCCGCGACCGGAGGTTCCTGTTGCGCTCGCGCAGCGCCTGGGAGCGGCGAGCCTGCTTCTCGGCGGATTTCTTGTTGGCCATGTTCCGTCCTTCGCCCCGGTTCGGAGCGATCTCTCGTCAATCAGGTAATGCTACTGCCGCGCCGAGCCGCTGTCAACGCCGAGCGCCCGGAGACGCTGTCGGGCCAGGTTGGTCTCGTCCGAAGAGGGGAACTGCCGGATCAGCCGCTGGAGCTGGTCGACCCCCGGCTGCCGCTCCCCCTTCTCGAGCAGCGCGTAGCCCCGCTTCAGCAGCGCGCTCGCGGTCTTGTCGCTGCGCGGGAAGCGGGAGAGGAGGCGGTCGTAGCCGGCGATGGCGTCGTCGAAGCGCCCCTGGCGGTAGTGGCACTCGGCGATCCAGTAGGTGGCGTTGTCGGAGAGGTCGGTCTCCGGGAAGCTCGAGAGGTACTGCTCGAACGCCATGCGGGCGAGGTCGTAGTTGCCGCGCAGATAGTCGCCGTAGGCGTTCTGGTAGAGCGTTTCGGGATCGGCGACCTCGCCCGCCGCCGGCCCCGCCTGGGCCTGGCCGGCCAGGGCGGCAGCCGCCTCGGCCCGGGCGCGGAGCTCCTGCTGCGTGGCCGCGATCTGCTGCGAGAGCTGGCCGAGCCGGAAGCTCGCCGCCTCGAGCTCGCCCCGCAGCTCGGTGATCTGCCCGGAGAGCGCCTGCAGGTCGGCCCGCATGTCCGCCTCCGAGCGCAGGAGCGCCTCGAGCCGGGTCGAGAGCTCGGTTCCGAGCGCATCGATCTCCTGGCGGTTGGGAGACTCCTGCTGAATCTGGGAGACCTGGCGCTGGAGAGCGCCGATCCGGGTGCCGAGCTCGTCGATGTCACTCGAGGAGACGCACCCGGCGGTCACCGCCGCGAGCGCCGAGAGCGCTGCTGCGGCGACCGCCGAGCGTGCCCGTCCGCCGGCTTCAGCCACCGGTGCGGCCGGTCACCACGAAGTGCGACCTGCGGTTCTGCCACCAGCACCCCTCGTTGCTGTCGCGGCAGACCGGGCGCTCCTCACCGTAGCTGATGATCTTGATGCGGGAGGCCGCGACACCGAGCGAGACGAGGTAGTCGCGGGTGGCGGTGGCGCGCCGGTCGCCGAGCGCGAGGTTGTACTCGTTGGTTCCCCGCTCGTCGCAGTGTCCCTCGACGGTGACGAGGAACTCCGGGCGCGACTTGAGGAAATCGGCGTTGCGCGAAAGTCGCTCCCGCGCCTCGGCCTTGAGCTCGGCGCGGTCGAAGTCGAAGTAGACGTCGCCGAGCAGGCCGCGGTCGCGCACGTGGCTGTTGAGGTTGGCGAGGTCGGGGTCGGAGAGGGGATCGACCTGGACCTGATCCGCTCCGGTGTCGGGGCGCGCGTCGGCCTGAACGTCGGTGGTCGGCGCCTGGGGTGCGGGTGCGACGGGTGCGGCTTCGGGAGCGGACTGCGGCGGCTTCTTCGGGCAACCCAGAAGGGCGAGCGAGACGATCAGCAGGGTGAGCGGCAGGGTGAGCTTGGCAATCTTCATTCGCGTCTCCCGGTCGGTCGGTCGGTTCAGGGCGGCGATTGTCGGTCGGACCGCCGATCTCAATCTACCAGACGGCGTGCGGCCCGACAACGGAGGATCTCACTGCGGCGGGTACCCGGACCAGTCGGGGGCGTAGTTGTTGCCGTCGGTGGTCAGGGGGCGCGGCTCGCCGCCCTCGGCCCCGACCACGTGGATCTGGGTCCGGCCGCGGAGGGTCGAGGCGAACGCCACGCGGCGACCGTCGGGAGAGAAAGACGGGCTCTCGTGATTGCCGTTGCCGGCGACGAGGAGCCGGCTGGCGAGGGACACGAGATCGCTCACCGCGATCGCGAACTGCCCACCGGGCTGGCGCGAGGAGTAGGCGAGGCGGGTGCCGTCGGGGCTCCAGGCCGCGCCGTCGTTGTAGTCCCCGGAGAAGGTGATGCGGCGCAGGTTGCTCCCTTCGGCGTCCATGACGTAGATCTGGGGCCGGCCCGTTCCGCGGCTCGAGGTGAAGGCGATCTCCCTCCCGCTCGGGCTCCACGCCGGGTTGGTGTCGATGCCGGAGGAGTAGGTGAGCTGGCGGAGCGAGCTGCCGTCGCGGTCGCAGACGAAGATCTCGATGTTCGAGCCGAGGCTGCGCGCGAAGGCGATGCGCCGCCCGTCGGGCGAGAAGGTGGGCGAGGTGTTGAGCGAGCCGCTCGTCACCACCGGGCGCTTCAGGCCGCTCGCGATGTCGGCGAGGTAGATCGCGGGTCCACTGCCGGCGAAGAAGGAGACGTAGGCCACCGCGTCCCCGGAGGGGCTCCAAGCCGGGCTCATGGAGATCGAACGGTGGGCGGTGATGCGGCGCTGGTTCCGGCCGTCGTAGTCCATGAGGTAGATCTCCTTCTCCCCGTCCCGGTCGGAGTAGAAGGCGATCGAGGTGAGCGCCACGCCGCGGCGGCCGGTGAAGTGGAGCAGGATCTCGTCGGCGAATGTGTGGGCGATCCGGCGCGCCAGGTCGAAAGTGCCGCGATACCGCTTGCCGAGGATCGCCTGCCCGCTCGGGAGGTCGAAGATCCGCCCCTCGAGCACCAGCCGGTCCCCCTCGAGCTTGAGCTCGCCGAGCAGCACCACCTCGTTGCCGAGCGACCGGTACTGCTCGAAGTCGTGAGCGGTCTCTCCGGTGAGCTGGAGCGGCGAGAGCTCGGCCGGGCCCTGGATGGTGAAGATGCCGGAGGCGTCGAGATCGGCGCGCAAGGCGCTCTCGAGCTCGCGGGCGGCGATGCCGGCCTCGCCGGCGAGCTGCTGGTTCCCGGTGGCGAGCGCGGGGAAGGCGAGGCGGAGGAGCGGGCGGTCCCCGGGCTGGAGCACCAGCGTGACCTGGTCGGGAGCGGTGGCGGCGGGCGGCGTCGCCACGGGGGTGGGGGCCGGGGACGACGCCTGCTGGGCACCGAGTGCGGCCGCCAGGGCCAGGAGCAGCAGGGCCGCGCCCGGAGCCCTTCCGGCCTTGAGGCGCTGCGGGGGGCGATTCGCGGTCATCGGGTCTCCTCCTCTAGCGGAAGATCAGGTTGACGCCGAGGGAGGAGTGGGGGTACCCCTGCGGCAGCGGTGGAAGCGGCGAGGCGGCCTGGACGCTGCGCAGGGCCGCGAGGTCGAACGAGTTGTAGCCGGAGGAGGTCGCCACCTGGAGGTCGGTGAGGCGACCGTCGCGCTGGATCCGGAAGGTGACGAGCGCCTCGACCCCACTCCCGAGGGCGGGCCGGACCCACTGCCTCTGGATGAGCGCGAGCATCTGGTCGAGATAGTAGCCGTAGGTGAAGCTCGGGTTGTCCACTCCCGCCACCGCGGCTCCGAACGCCACTCCCCCGGCCACACCGTCCGGAGAGCCCAGCGTCTCGGCCGGTCCCGGGGCCGCCCCCTCCGCCACCGGGCCGGAGGCGGTGGGCCCAGCCGGCGGGCTCGCGGGGCGGGGCTCCGGAGTGGCGCGCGACGAGGGGAGACGCGGCGCTTCCGGCGCCGCAGGAGCCGGCGTCGGCTGCGCCTCGACCGGGCGGGGTGCCGGCGTCGGCCGCGGCTCGGGCCGTGCCGCCGGTCGGGGATTCTCCACCCCGAGGGCGCGAGCCGGTACGAGCTGCACGGCGACGACGCGCACCGGCGGGGCTGGTTCGGTCAGGAGGTGCGGCACGAGGAGCAGCGCTCCGGTGAGCCCGGCGTGCCCGGCCAGCGCCAGCCAGAAGGCTCGCGCCACCGGTCGCCGGCCGAGCGTCCGCCCGCGCGCGTCGAGCACCTCCTGGACGCCGGCGCTCACGGTCTCGAGCGGGGGGCCTCCGGCAGGTCGGTCACGATGCCGACCTGGACGATGCCTCCGCGATGGAGGAGGTCGAGCACCTCGACGACCTTGCCGTAGGGAACGTCCCGGTCCCCCTTGAGGAAGACCGTCTGCTCGGCGCGGCCTCGGAGCATCGGTGAGAGGCGCTCGACGAGCCGGGCGGGGTGGACCGGCTCGCCGCGCAGGTAGATCAGTCCGGCGCGGTTCACCGAGAGCACGAGCGGGTCGTCGTGGCGCACCGGGATCGGCGCGGCGTCGGCCTTCGGCAGCGCCACCTCGATCCCGTGGTGGAGCATGGGGGCGGTGATCATGAAGATGATCAGGAGCACCAGCATCACGTCGACGAGCGGCGTGACGGTGATTTCGGCGAGGGCCCCGCTGCCCCTCTCGCGGTCGACGTCGAAGGCCATCAGGTGAAGTTGCGCTCGGCCAGGTTCATGAACTCGAGGACGAAGTCGTCGAGCTCCCCCCGGATCCGCTGGATCCAGCCCGAGAAGTAGTTGTACCCGACGAGGGCGGGGATCGCCGCCGCCAAGCCGGCGGCGGTGTTGACGAGGGCCTCGGCGATGCCGGGGGCGACGGCGACGAGCGAGGTCGTCCCCTGCAGGCCGATCTGCTCGAACGCGACCATGATCCCCCAGACGGTGCCGAAGAGGCCGATGAACGGCGAGGCGGAGGCCGTCGTCGCCAGCACTTGGGTGCCGCGCGCGAGGCCGCGGAGCTCGATCCCCTCGGCGCGCTTGAGGCTCCGTTCGACCGCCTCGAGCGACTTGATCCGGTAGCGGGCCGAAGGCTCCGCCTCGAGCTCCCGCGCCGCCTTGACCTGGTGGTCGAGCTCGGCGTAGCCGGCCTGGAAGAGCCCGACGAGCGGGGAGGCGGCAAGCTGACCCGAGGCCGCCTGCACCTCCCCGAAACGCCGGCTCCCGCGGAAGACCTCCAGGAACTTCCGGCTCTGGGCCTCCGCTCGCCGGAGCTGGATCACCTTCAGCAGCATGATCGTCCAGGAGGCGAGCGAGAGGGCGAGCAGGATGCCGAGGACGAAGAGCGCCATCGGCCCGGACGCGAGAAAGGTCTCCAACAGCCCCGGGCGCGGGGGTTGGGGCGGGAGCTGGGCGAGGAGGTGGAGGGGCATCTGGCGCGGCAACGTAGCACGGCGTCGCGGCGGCTGTCCACGGTGGGGGGACCGGCGGCGCTCTGCGGGATAGACTCCCGTCGTGGACAGGATCGCCGCCGCGCGGCGGCCGCAAGACACGGAGGAGGGCCGATGAAGATCGCAGTCTGCGTGAAGCAGGTCCCCGACCCCGAGGCGCGTCTGCGCGTGGGTGCCGACGGGGCGTGGATCGACGAGGAGGGTGTGGCGTTCGTCCTCAACGAGAGCGACGAGTACGCCGTGGAGGAGGCCCTGCGGATCGCCGAGCGCACCGGGGGCGAGGTGATCGCCTTCGGCCTCGGGCCGGAGCGCACCCGCGAGGCCCTGCGCAAGGTGCTCGCGCTGGGTGCGTCGCGGGCGGTCCTCCTCTCCGATCCGGCCCTGCTCGGCGGTGACGCGCTCGCCACCGGGCGCGCCCTGGCGGCGGCGATCCGCCAGGAGGGCGCCGATCTGGTGCTGACCGGCTCCGCGTCCTCGGACCTCGGCTACGCCGCCACCGGCTCGGTGATCGCAGGGGAGCTCGGCTGGCCCCACGCGTGGCTCGTCATGGGCGTCGAGCTCGCCGAGGATCGCAGGTCGGTGCGGATCACCCGCGAGATGGAGGGCGGCATGAACGAGCTCTCCGCGGTCGTCCTGCCGGCGGTGATCCAGGTGCAGGCGGGCATCAATCACCCCCGCTACGCTTCGCTCAAGGGGATCATGGCGGCCAAGAAGAAGGAGATCCGCGAGGTCGCGGCGGCGGAGCTCGGCGTGGACGCCGGGCGCCTGGGCCGGGCGGGCTCGCGCCTCGAGACGGTCTCGGTGGCCCTGCCGGTGAGCGGTCGCGAAGTGGAGTGGATCGCGGGCGACGCGGCCGCGGTGGCGGCGGCCCTGGTCACGAAGCTCGAACAGGAAGCGAAGGTGCTGCGATGAACGGACCGGTCTGGGCGGTCGTGCAACAGAAGGACGGGCGCCTCCAGCGCTCGGGGCGGGAGACGATCGCCGCGGCGCAGGCGCTGGCGCGGGAGCTGGGGACCTCCGCCGAGGCGGTCCTGCTCGGCGACGGCCTGGCGGCGGCTGGCGAGGAACTGAAGGGGATGGCGCTCGCGGGGGCGCGGGTCGTCGAGCACCCGCGGCTCGCGACCTACACCCCGGGCGGCTACGTCGCGGCCCTCGTGCCGCTGGTGCGCGAGGAGCGGCCCGCGTACGTCCTCTTCCCCCACACCTATCAGACGGTCGACTTCATGGCGCGCTTGGCGCAGGCGCTCGACGCCGGGCTGCTGCCGGAGGCGATCGCCTTCCGGCGGGTCGACGGGGAGGTGCGCTGGACGCGGCCGGTGCTGGGCGGGAAGCTCCACGCGCAGGTGCGGACGGTGGGGGAGGGAACGGTCCTCGTCTCGCTCCAGTCGGGGGCGTTCCCGGCCGATGGGGTCGAGGCCGGCTCGGCTCCGCTGCGGCAGGTGGCGGCGGCGGTCGACGGCGTCGACCTCCAGCGCGAGGTGCGGGGGTTCGAGAGCGCCGGCGGCGGCGCGGTCGACCTCAGCAAGGCCGAGGTGATCGTGGCGGTCGGCCGCGGCGTCGGCGGGCAGGAGAAGCTCGCTCCGGTCGAGGAGCTGGCCCGTCTCCTGGGGGGCGAGCTCGCGGCGAGCCGGCCGGTGGTCGACAGCGGCTGGTTGCCGAGAGAGCGGCAAGTGGGGTCGAGCGGCCAGACAGTGGCGCCGAAGCTCTATCTCGCGCTCGGCATCTCCGGCGCGATCCAGCACCTCGTCGGGATGAAGGGGGCGACCGCCGTGGTCGCGATCAACAAGGACGCCAGCGCGCCGATCTTCAAGATCGCGACCTGGGGCGTGGCGGGCGACCTGCACGAGATCGTCCCGGCACTCAACCAGGCGCTCAAGGAGCGCGCCGGCGGGGCGTAGGGCGGCGAGACGGACCGGCGGCGCGGGGCCTCCCGGTCAGGTCCCGCCCGTCCGCTGCCTCCGGCGGCGCTCGAAGAGGGCCACCGCCGCAGCCACGGCCACGTTCAGCGATTCGACCGGCGGCGCGAGCGGGATCGTCACCGCGCGGTCGAGGCGGTCGGCGAGGGCGGAGGAGAGGCCCTCCCCCTCGCTGCCGAGCGCGAGCAGGATCGGACCGTCCAGGGCCCCGGTGCCCGGATCCTCGCCCCCGTGGGCAGCGAGGCCGACCAGGGTGGGGGCGAGGGGCTCCAGATGCGAGAGGAGTGGCTCCACCGCCGCGTCGATCCCGGTGGGCAGCCGCAGCAGGCTCCCGGCCGAGGCGCGCAGGGCGCGCGGATGGTTGGGGTGGGCGCAGCCGGGCGTGAGGGCGAGCCCGGCGCAGCCGGTGGCTTCGGCGACACGGGCGAGCGCGCCCAGGTTGCCGGGGTCCTGGATCCGGTCGAGCAGGAGGTAGCAGCCGCCGGCGACCAAGGGCAGAGTCTCCACCCCGCGCCGCGGCAGCTCGCAGAGCGCTACGGGCCCGTGCGGCGTGTCGGCGTCGCAGACCTCGGCCAGGAGCTCCGGCGCGATGAGGCTCGAGGTGCCGACGAGGGGCGAGCGGAGGAGCTCGCTTCCCCAGTCTGTCTCGGCCTGCTGCGGGGTCAGCAGCAGCCACGCGAGCCGCAGCCCGGAGCGCGTGGCCTCGCGCACCAGGTGCTCGCCCTCGAGGAGCGCGGCGTCGCCTTTACTCCGGCGGACCTTGCGGATAGCCTTCAGGTGGCTGTTCTGCCGACTCTCGATCATGACCCCGGATCTTAGGGAGTTCTGGCACCGCTTCCAATCGGGTGTGGAGGTGGCGGTGGCGGGAGATGCCCCGGACGTGCTCCTCGGGGTGCGCGACGGGCTGCTCCGCTTCTTCCACGACGGGCTCGACCGCCCGGTGCCGGTGGCCGTCGTGCCGCAGGACGAGGCCGCCGAGAAGGCCTCGCCGCGGCTCCCTCTCGGCGACGCCGAGATGATCGAGACGGCGCGCGCGCGGGCCTCCGGGCTCCGCGACCGGCTGCTCGGCGCCTATCCCTTCTACCTCGCCGCCTGCGGAGGCCTGCACCGGGTCGCCTACGGCGGGCGGGACCACCTTTTCGTGCGGGCCTGGGTGGCGCTGCTCGGGCCGGTGGGAGAGGCGGTCGGCGGCAGCGGCTCGGTCGAGCTGCCGGAGCGCTTCGTGGGCGAGACCGCTGCCGGGCCGCCGCCAGTTCTCTCGCTGCCCGGGACGCGCCGGCGGGGCGGCTTGCTCGCGTCGCTCACCGGGGGCCTCGAGACCCGCCGGTCGGCGGTCTCGCTCGCGACGCTCCACGCCCTCTCCTCTTTCTTCGCGGGCCTGCTCGAGAGCCGGCCGGTGCGAGGGCCGGGTGGCTGAGCGGAAGCGGCCCGCGGGGCCGGCTCAGGTGCGGACGCCGAGGAACAGGTAGGCCGCGAGCAGGGAGAAGAGTACGCTCGGGCTCCAGACCGCGACCGGACCGGAGAACGCGCCGATCTCGCCGAGTGTCGTAAAAAAAGCGTAAACGGCGAAGAAGGCGATCGCCAGCACGACGGAGAAGCCGAGCCCGTAGAGGCCGCCCCGGCGTTCGAGGCGGAAGGCGAACGGCATCCCGACCAGGGCCATGACCACGGAGGTGAAGGGGAAGCCGACCCGCTTGTGGAGGGCGACCTCGAGCTCCGGCACCGCCTGGCCGCTGGTCTCGAGCTCGCTGATGTAGCCGTCGAGCTCGGCGAACGACATCTCGCTGGCGCCCCGGTGCTCGGCGGCGAAGTAGGCCGGCTCCTCGGGCAGGTCGAAGCGCGCCGGGCCCGGGATCCAGGAGAACTCCGAGAAGCCGTCGCCGGTCCGCGCCCAGGCCTCCGAGATCACCCAGCCCGCCGGCGTGTGCTCCGCGTTCTCCGCCACCATCCTGGCTCGCAGGCCGTAGCGCTCGTCGAACTGGAGCACCTGGAGGCGCCGCAGCCGGCGGTTGCCCTCGTCGAAGGCGAGGTAGTTGTAGAGGACCCGTCCCTCACCGGCCAGCCAGCGCTGGTCGGGACGCCGGCCTCCCCGCGATCTCTTGCTCCCCGAGATCTCCTCCCGGAGGTCGCCCATCCGCTGGTTCGAAGCCACCAGGACGTCGGCCTGCAGCCACGCGAAGAGGAGCGCCACTCCCACCGCCCCCGCCACGACCGGCAGGCCGACGCGGAAGAGGCTGACGCCGAGCGCCTTGGCCGCAGTGAGCTCGTTGCTCCTCCCGAGCAGGCTCAGGGCGATCAGCGTCGTCACGAGGACCGCGATCGGCGCGAAGTCGTAGGCCGCCTGCAGGGCGTAGTACTTGTAGAAGTCGACGATCACCTCGCGCGACGGGTTGTTCTTGAAGATGTCGTCGACCTTCTGGGTGAAATCGGCGATGACCGCGAGGGCGATGCAGGAGAGGAGCACCATGAGGAAGACGCGCCCGAGCAGCGCGAGGACGTAGCGGTCGAGGATGTTCGGGAAGGTCAGCCGGGGCCGGGCGAGACGCAGCACCAGCCGCGGGCCGGCGATGGCGGATGGGCCGCCGGGCGGGCGGACCGTGGTCGCACGGTCCGGGCGCGCCGGGCGCCGGGGGAGAGGAGGGCGATCCCGGAGGAGGCGCTTCGATCCGCGCCCGAGGGCGCCGAGGAGCGCGTGCAGCCGCCCGTCGAGGAGGCGGGGCACCAGTGGCTTGTCCCGGTCTCGCCGGACGAGGAGGTAGAGGCCGGCGCCGGCGAGCACGAGGTTCGGAAGCCACATCGTGAGGTAGGGCGGGAGGTGTCCCACCCGCGCGGCCTCCTCCCCCTGGTTCACGACCACGTAGTAGAGGAGGATGATCCCGATCGACAGCGCGAAGCCGGACGACTTGCCGCCCCGGCGGTTGTTGAAACCGAGCGGGACCGCGAGGAGCGCGAAGACGAGGCTGGCGGCGGGGAAGGCGTACTTCTTGTGGATCTCCACCCGCGCCAGCCGGCGCTGCTCGTCGCTCACCGCCGGATCGGCGGCCAGGCGCCGGAGCTCGCCCGGGTTCATCGAGCGCACCCCCTTGCGGGCCGCCAGCCGCGCCCGCTCGTCGCTCGTGAAGCGGTCCCGCAGGAGCAGGTCGAGGACCCGGTAGCGGCTGACTTCGTAGCGGTCCGGGCGTGCGAAGTCGACGGAGTGGCGGACCGCCTCCTCCAGGTGGAGGGTCAGCTGCTCGCCGTCGGCGGCCAGGCGCAGAGCCCCCCGGTCGGCGACGATGATCTCGTTGCGGGCTCCCGGGACCGCGTCGGCCAGGACGACGCCGCGCCAGGTGCGTTCGTCGCGGTCCACGTCGAAGACGTAGAGGGTCTTGCCCGGGAACTGGTCGAAGATCACACGCGGCTCTACCTGCCGGGCGACGGTCTGCGTCACGAGCTGGATCTGGAGCTGCTGCACCGCGTGGTTCGCCGCCGGCATGACCCGCGTAGCCAGCCAGGTGTTGGCGACGGTGAGCAGGAGGCCGAGCAGGAGCAGCGGGCGGGCGATGGAGAAGAGGCTCACACCGCAGGCGCGGAGCGCGATGAGCTCGCTGTCGGCCGACAACCGGCCCACGGCGATCAGGAGCCCGAAGAGAAGGGACATCGGGATCGTCAGAACGAGGATGTTGGGCAGGCTGTAGAGGAGCATCCGCCCCACCACCTCGGGCCCCAGCCCGCGGCGGATGATGAGCTCCGCCGAACTGAACAGGAACTGGATGAGGAGGATGAACGTGTAGACTCCCAGGCCGAGGGCGAGCGGCCCGACCGCCTCGGAGAGCAGATACCGATCCAGCCTTCTCATGACCGCTCCGGATTATAAGGACGGCGCCCGACCGCCGCTCGCCGGCCGCACGATTCTCGTCACCGGGGGAGCCCACCGGGTCGGAGAGACGATCAGCCGCCACCTCGCCGCTCTCGGAGCGCGGATCGTGGTCCACGCCTTTCGCCACCGGGGGGCGGCGGAGGCGCTGGCCGCAGCCCTGCCGGCCGGCGGTGTGGCGGTGACCGCGGATCTTCGCGCGCCGGACGCCGGCGTGCGCCTCTACGGGGCCCTCGGACCGCTCGGCGCGGAAGTGGACGGGCTCGTCCACGCCGCGGCGAGCTTCCACCGGGGGGGCCTGTGCGAGCTGGCGGCGGGGGAGTGGGACGAGATCCACGCCCTGAACCTGCGCGCCTTCGCCCTCCTCGCCGAGCGCATGCTCGCCGCCCGCGGCAGCCGGGGTGGGGACCTGGTCGCGATCGGCGATGCCGCCGGGCTCGAGCTCTGGCCCTCCTACCTGGCCCACAGCGTGGCCAAGGCGGGTCTCCTCGCCCTGGTGCGCACCCTCGCCAAGGGGATGGCGCCCGCCTTCCGGGTCAACGCCGTCGTGCCGGGGCCGGTGCTGCCGCCGGATGGGACCACCGCGGAGCAGGCCGCGACCTACGCCCGCCGGACCTTGCTCCAGCGGATCGGTCGCCCGGAGGACGTCGCCGAGGCGGTGGCGTACCTGCTCGGGGCGCGGTTCGTGACCGGGGCGGTGCTGCCGGTCACCGGCGGCTCCGAGCTCTGGCGCGGTCAGCCCCGGATCTGACGGACCCGGCCCCGGGGGGCCGCGCACCGAACCCCCGGGACTCAGCGCAACGAGCTTCGGCGTCGGCCCGGAAGAGCGGGTCGGGCCAGCGGCGCCAGGGGTGATCGGAGCGCCTCCGCAGCGCGCCCGTAACGTCCGATAAGATTGATTATGTAAACCAAAGAGCGCGAGAACGGCTTTGCCGGGCCCGTGAACCGCATCTTCTGAGGCTGGACTTTCGCTGGGGCTCCTCCCTCTTCCCAGGCAGGAAGGGCTTCCAGGAGGGGCCGAGGTAACCGTTCCCCGGCTCTCTCGCCTAGCTTGGGTCAGAGTCGTCGGAGGTGATTCGCGTCGGGGGCGAACCGACTGGCGCGGCGGCCTGGCGTCGGAGATCGGCCAGGATTCCCTCGAGGGCCTGGATCAGGTCGTCCGGGCCGACCGCGCTGCGCCGGAACGTGAGGGCGAGCTGGAAGCTCTTGTCGGGCGCGCGGAACCGGAAGGTGTACGGCTTGCGCTTCGCCGCCCCTCCCGCCCGGGCGATCGATCGCTGCTCGCGCCGGACCTCGTCGCGGCTCAGGCCATGGGAGGCGATCCTCTCGAGAAGCTGGATCATCGTCTCCTCGTCGGGCGCTTTGGCCACCTCGAGCAGGGTCGACTTGGTCTGGATGCCGAGCGCCTGGGCCGCTTCGCGGACCCGCGGCGGGAGCTGCAGGAGGAGGAGGCTCTCGGTGATGGAAGGGCGCGACTTCCCCACCACATCGGCAATCTGCTCGTGCCGGTAGCCGTGGTTCTGGGCCAGGGCGCGATAGCCCTCGGCCTCCTCGAACGGCGACAGGTCCTTGCGCTGAAGGTTCTCGATCAGCGCGACCTCGATCGCCTCCTGGTCGTTGAGGTCCATCTCGATCACCGGGACCTCGAACAGGCCGGCCTCCAGGGCGGCCCGGTAGCGCCGCTCCCCGGAGACGATCTGGTACTGCGGCCGCGGCCGGCTTCCCGCGCTGGCGTCGGCAGGTGCGGGCCGGACGAGGATCGGCTCGAGGATTCCCCGGGCGCGGATCGAATCGACGAGGTCGCGGAGATCGCCCATCGCAGACCGTGGCTGGTCCGGGTTCGGCTCGATGCTGCTGATCGGAGCGGTCTTCCCCACCGGCAGATCGTGACGGCGCGTGAGCTCTTCGACGAAGTGGGGGCCGTGGCGCATCCGGACCCGGCTGGGGAGACCCCGCTTGGCTCCAGATGGCTCAGACACGGCTCAGCACCTCCTCCGAGAGACGGTAGTACTCGTAGGCTCCCGAGGAGCGGGGCGCGAAGGTGAAAATCGACTCGCGATACGCCGGGCTCTCCTCGAGGCGGACGCTCTTGGAGATCGTGGTCTTGAAGAGACGATCCCCGAACGCGCGCTGGATCTGGTCCTGGATGTCTCGCGCCAGCAGCGTCCTCCGGTCGTGCAACGTGATCACCGCGCCGAGGATCTGCAGCTGGGGGTTCGCTCGCTGCTTGATCTTGTCGATCGTCTCGATCAGGTCGTCGGTCCCCTCGAGGGCGAAGTAGCTGGACTGGATCGGGATCAGCACGTGGGTGGCGGCGACGAGCGCGTTCACGGTGATGATGCCCAGCGTCGGCGGCGTGTCGAGGACGATCATCTCGTACTCGCGGACGACCGGGGCGAGCGCGTCCTTGAGCCGGTAGTGACTGTCGATCTCGCCCAACAGCTTCGACTCGATCTTGGCCAGGGCGATCGACGAAGGGGCGACGCTCAGGTTGGGCTGCTTCTCCACCTCCTGGACCACCGACCGGAGCTCGACGCCCGGCTCGGCGAGGACGTCGTAGAGGGTGTGCTCCAGCTGGTGCACGTCGAGGAAGGAGATGGAGCTGTTCGCCTGGGGGTCCAGGTCGATCAGGAGAGTGCGCAGCCCCTTGGCGGCGAGTGCCGCGGAGAGGTTGATCGCGGTCGTGGTCTTGCCCACGCCGCCCTTCTGGTTCGCGATGGCGAGGATCATGGACGCCTGGAGTCTACGGGCCGGGAGCGGGAGGGGTCAAGCGCGACCGGGGGCGCCCGCCCCGATGTCGGCGCGCCGACATGCGCCGTATGTTATTGATAATAAACAGGTTACTGTCTCGTGCGGGCCGGGCCTACATCTCGTAGCGGCCGAGGTCCTCGGGCTGCAGCGACTCGAGGAGCTTGCGGATCCGTTCCTCTTCGCTCTCGGTCTCCTCCCCCTCCGGCCGCCGGTGCCGGGCCGCGGCGAAGACGCGTTCGTCCACGAACAGAGGGGCGCGGCAGCGCAGGGCGAGCGCCACCCCGTCGGAGGGGCGCGCGTCGAGAGCTTGCGGCCCCTCGTCCCGGAGCAGCTCGACCGTGGCAAAGAAGGTCCCCTCCCGGAGGTCGGAGATCACGACCCGCTCGACCGTCGCCCGGCAGGCGTCGAGCGCCGTCGCCAGGAGGTCGTGCGTGAGCGGGCGGGGCGCCGGGATACCCTCGAGCGCGAGGGCGATCGCCTGCGCCTCGAACAGGCCGATCCAGATCGGGAGGAACCGCTCTCCGCCCGTCTCCTTGAGGATCAGGATCGGAGAGCGGTTGGCCGGGTCCTGGAGGAGCCCGCGGACCTCGACCGGCACGAGAACCGGAGGGGGGGCCACGCCGCGATCCTCTCGCCGGCGGCCCGGATGGTCAAGGGTGAAGGGTGCTGCGGGGGCCCGGTACGGCCGCGGCCGGCACCGGAGCGGACGCACCGGAGGGCAGCGGCTCGCTCCCCAGCAGGCTGTGGGCCAGCGCCCGTTCGAGGCGCAGGGTCACGATCTCTCCGGGGCGCGCCGGGGTGGCACCGGCCGGGAAGTGGACGATGCGGTGGCAGGGCGTCCGGCCGGCGAGCCAGCCCGGCTCCCTCCCCCAACCGGTGACCACGACCTCCTCGACCGCCCCGACCCGCCCTTCGTTCAGCTCGCGCTGGATCCCGTCCTGGAGCCGCAGCAGCCGCTGCAGGCGCGCCTCGGCGACCGCACCCGGAACCTCGGAGCCGAGGCGCAGGGCGGCCGTCCCGGGCCGGGGCGAGTAGCAGAAGGCGAAGATGGCGTCGAAGCGGACGCGCTCGACGAGGGCGAGCGTCTCCTCGAACTCCGCCTCCGTCTCGCCCGGGAAGCCGGCGATGAAGTCGGTCGAGATCGCGATCCCCGGCCTCGCGGCACGAACCGCGGCCGCGAGCTCGAGGTAGGAGGCGACGTCGTAGCCGCGACCCATGCGGCGCAGGACGGCGTCGCTCCCCGACTGCACGGGCAGATGGAGATAGGGGCAGATGTTCCGGTGCCGCCCGAGCCGCTCGACCATGCGCGGCGTGAAGTCGCGAGGGTAGGAGGTCACGAAGCGCAGGCGTCGCACCCCCGGCAGCTCGGCCACGGCGTCCAGCAGATCGGCGAAGTCGAGGCCGCGCTCGGGGTCGCGCCAGTGGTTCACGGTCTGCCCGAGCAGCTCGATCTCGGCGAAGCCGTACGCGAGCAGGTGGCGCACCTCGGCGAGGATCTCGGCGAGCGGGCGGCAGCGCTCCGGGCCGCGGGTGGAGGGCACGATGCAGAAGGTGCAGCGCTTGTCGCACCCCTCGATCACCGTGACCATTCCTTTGTGCGCACCGTCGCGCGCGACGGCGTCGAGGTCGAAGCGCCGGTCGCGCGGGAATCCGGTGGCCACGACCCGCTCGCCGGCCAGGCGCCGCGCCAGCACCTCTCGCAGCTCGCCGACCCGCGCCGGGCCGAGCACGAAATCGAGATCGGGGACTCGGGCCAGCGCCCGCTCCCCCTCCTGCTGTGCCACGCAGCCGCAGAGGCCGATGAAGAGGGGCTCGTCGCGCTCTCGCCGCAGGCGCCGGTAGGCCCCCAGGCGCGAGTAGACCTTCTGCTCGGCCCGCTCGCGGACGCTGCAGGAGTTGAGGAGGATCAGGTCCGCCTCGCGGGGCTCGCGCACCGGCAGGATGCCGAGCTGCATCAGCTGGCCCGCCATCCGCTGGCTGTCGAGCTCGTTCATCTGGCAGCCCCACGTCTCGACGAAGAAGCGCCGGACGGGCCGGCTGTTCATCCGGGGGGCTCCTCGACCACGGTGGGCTCTCCCGGCTCGGAGACCGGATCGACCGGCACGTCGGGGCCGGGCTCGAGATCGACCCCGTCGTCCAACCAGGCGGGGAGGGCCCCAGCGCGCTGCCCTTCTTCCAGGAATAGGTCGAGCTCGCGCCGGATCTCCTCGATCTCGCGCTCGCGCTCGCCGATCCGCTCGATCGCGCGGTCCCAGGCGGGCTTGATCTCGCCGTCGCGCAGGAACGGATCGTCGGTGGCGTAGAAGAGCACGCGCAGCTCGGCGGCCCGGTTCCGGTCGGCCGCCAGGTCCGCGGCGGCCGCACGCCACTGCGTGCGGAGGCCCCGGCCCCGGTCGCGCCAGTAGCGCTCCTCGGCCGCCACGTCGGGGGTCCGCGCTGCGGAGTCGGCCCCCTTCTCCCGCTCCTTCGGGGCCGCCTCGGTGAGCTTCTGGTCGCGGCCGAACTCCTTGAGGTTCCGGTCGGTGAGAACGACGGCCGGCGGTCCCGCTGCCTCTCGGCGGGCTCGCTCGGCCCGGGCCGCGGCCACCAGGCCGCCCCCCTCGTCGGCCGCGGCTCCCCCCTCTTCCACCACGATGACCGTCGAGGGCCGCGCCGGCGCCGGATCGGCGGCGGGGGGAGCGGTAGCGGGCTCCGCCGGGGCGCCCGCCGGAGGCGGTGCCGCCGGCAGCGGTGTGGGCAGCTCCGGCTCGCGCGGCGCGCGCGCCGCGCACCCGAGCGCCAGGGCCAGGCAGAGAAGCGATGCGGGCGCCCGCGGCGCGGCGGCGGTTCTGCGGCGACCCGACTCAGACCCGGCCATAGCGGTCCTCGAGACGGACGACGTCCTCCAGGTGCGGGGTCGAGACCTCGAAGAGCTCGCAGCCCTCCGGGCCGGCGATCATCCGGTGCCGGGTGCCCGCCCGGACCCGGTACGACTCGCCGGGTCGCAGCGGCTGGGCGACGAGTCCGCCCCCCTCGTCGACCTGCAGCTCGATTTCGCCGCGCACCACGTGGAAGGTCTCGTCCTTCTCCCGGTGCAGCTGCAGCGAGAGCGCTTCGCCGCCGTGGATCACCAGGATCTTGCCGACGTAGCTCTCGGTGTGGGCGATCAACAGCTCGTGCCCCCAGGGCTTCTCCACGCGCCGCACCGTCTCTCGCATCTCTCCGCTCCTCGTCCTCCGGCGATCCCGGCTCTCGGGCTCGGCGCGCCGCCGCTACGGAACGACCCCGGCGAGCTCCCGCTCCACCTCGGCGGCCGTGCCCAGATCGAGGCAGTGCGCCACGCACCGCTCCAGTGCCCCGGCGTCGAGCTTCGCGGCGACCGCCCGCAGCGCGGGAACCGCCCGCGGGTTGAGCGAGAGCCGGCGCAGGCCGAGGCCGATCAGGAGAGGCACGTGGCGCGGGTCGGCAGCCATCTCCCCGCACAGGCTGACGGGGATCTCCGCGGCCCGGGCCGCCAGAACGGTGGAGCGTATCATCCGCAACAGCGCCGGATGCAGGGGTTGGTAGAGGTCCGCGACCTGCCGGTTGTTCCGATCGACCGCGAGCGCGTACTGGATCAGGTCGTTGGTCCCGATCGAGAAGAAGTCCGCCTCGCGCGCCAAGACGTCGGCGATCAGAGCGGCCGCCGGCACCTCGATCATCACCCCGACCTTGAGGTCGCCCGACGTGGGGTGGCCGTCCCGTGCGACCTCCTCCGTCAGCTCGTCGACCAGGGCCCGGAACTGGCGCAGCTCCTCCACCCGGCTGACCATCGGCGCCATCACCCAGACCTCCCCGTGGGCGGCGGCGCGGATCACGCCGCGCAGCTGGGTGCGGAAGATCTGCGGCCGGGCGAGGGTCAGCCGGATCCCGCGCAGGCCGAGCACCGGGTTCTCCTCCTCGAGGTGCATCAGCTCGCGGGCGAGCTTGCGGCCCCCGAGGTCGTAGGTGCGGATCACCGTGGGGAAGGGTGCGGCGCCCTCGGCGAGGCGCCGGTAGAGGGCGTAGTGCTCCTCCTCGCTCGGCAGCCGGGGCTCGGTCTCGAGAAAGAGGAACTCGCTGCGGTAGAGGCCGATGCCGCGGGCGCCGAACCGCCTGAGCTCGTCGATCTCCTCCGGCAGGTCGACGTTGGCCATCAGCTCGATCGCGACCCCGTCCGCGGTCACCGCCGGGAGCTGCTCCTCGCGCGCCGCGGCGGCCCGCCGGGAGCGCTGCTCGAGGCTCTTGGCGCGGTAGCGCGCCAGCACCTCCTCGGTGGGATTGAGGATCAGGCTCCCGATCTCCCCGTCGAGCACCACCGGGTCGTCGTTGGTGACCAGCTCCGGGGCGTGCGTGAGGCCGCAGACGGCCGGCAGGTCGAGCGACCTCGCGATGATCGAGGTGTGCGACGTGAGCCCGCCGCTCTCCACCGCGAAGCCGATCACCTTCGAGCGCCCGAGCCGGATCGCCTCGGAGGGGGTGAGGTCGTCGGCGACCAGCACCACCCCGTCGGGGAGCTCGGAGAAATCGTGGTGCCCGACGCCCTGGAGGTTCTGGAGGAGCTGGCGGCTCACGTCCTCGATGTCGTGGGCGCGCTCGCGCAGGTACGGGTCCTCCATGCGCTCGAACCGGGCCACGAGGTCCTGGCGGACCTGGTGCACGGCCCACTCGGCGTTGACCCTCTCCTCCCGGATCCGCTGCTCGATCGCGCCCACGAACGAGGGGTCGCCGAGCAGCAGGGCGTGGGCGCCGAAGATCGCCGCGAGCTCGGCGCCGAGGAACTCCCCCGAGCGGTCCCGCGTCCCCTCGATCCCGCGCGCCGTCTCCCCCACCGCGAAGTGGAAGCGCTCGACTTCGGCCTCGATCCCCTCGCCGCCGATCGGGAAGCGGACGATCTCCAGGGCGCGGCTCAGGATCGAGACGGCCCGGCCGATGGCGATCCCTCCCGAGACGGGAATCCCCGAGAACACCCGCATGGGCCGTCGAGAGTCGGTCATTCCCCCTCCCCGAAGCGGTCCGCGAAGAGGTCGGAGATCGCGGTGAGCGCTCGCTCCTCGTCGGTGCCGTCGCAGCGGACGCTCAGGCGCGCGCCCTGCGGCGCCGCGAGGAGGAGGATCCCGAGGATGCTCTTCCCGTCGACCTCCTCGCCGTCCTTCTCGATCGTGACCTCGCTCTGGAAGCTGCAGGCGGTGTGGACCAGCTTGGCGGCGGCCCGGGCGTGGAGGCCGAGGCGGTTGACGATCTCGATCTCCTTCTCGATCATCGGTCCTCCCCTCCCGCCGGGGGATCGGAGCAGGGCGACGCCGGGCGGTCCGCCTCCGCCGGGGTCGCGCGGCGGATCGACTGGCGTCCCTTCTCCTCGATCCAGCGTGCGACCTCGGCCACGTCGCGGCCGCCGAGCTCGGCGCAGCCCAGGCGAACGACCATCGGCAGGTTCACGCCGGTGACGATCTCCACCTGCCCCGCTCGTCCGAGCCCGGCTGCCGCGCGCGAAGGGGTGTCGCCGTAGAGATCGGTGAGCACCAGGAAGCCTCTCACCTCGGGCGGGAAGGCGGCGAGGCTCGCCTCGACCCTCGCCCGCGCCTCCTCCCATCCTTCGCTCCAGTCGAGCGAGAGGGCCTGGAAACCGTCGAGCCGCCGGCCGAGGATGCGCTCGGCCGCCGCGAGCATCTCCGGCGCGAGCGGGCCGTGCGTCACGAGGAGGATGCCCAGCCGTTCCATCTTCAGCGCTCCACGTCCCGGTGGAGGAGCCGCACCGACCAGCCGGCCTCCGCCAGCGTTCCCGCCAGCCGCTCGGCCACCGCGACCGAGCGGTGCCGGCCGCCCGTGCAGCCGACCGCGATCGAGAGGTAGCTGCGGTTCTCGCGCTGGTAGCGCGGCAGGAGGTAGCCGAGCAGGTCGCCGAGGCGGTCGAGGAGATCGGGAAAATCGGCCTGGCGGTCGAGGAAGTCCTGGACCGGCGCCTCGAGGCCGGTGCGCTCGCGCAGCCCCTCGACGAAGTGGGGATTCGGCAGGAAGCGGACGTCGAAGAGCAGGTCGCTGCCGTAGGGAATCCCGTACTTGAAGCCGAAGCTGATCACGGAGACCAGCATCTGGTGGCCCTCGCCGCCGAGCTCGGCGAACTCCCGGTGGATCACGCTACGGATCTCGTGGATCGACCACTCGCTGGTGTCGAGGACGAGGTCGGCGCGCGAGCGCAGGTTCTCGAGCAGCTGTCGCTCGCGGCGGATTCCCTCGCTCGGCGGCGCGTCGGGGGCCAGCGGATGCGGCCTCCGGGTCTCGGAGAAGCGCCGGATCAGCACCTCGTCGGAGGCCTCGAGAAAGACGAGCGTGGGGTCGAACCGCTCCGTGTCGATACCGGCGAGCACCGAGGGAAACTCCCGCTCGAAGCCGGGGGTGCGCACGTCGGCGACCACCGCGATCCGGTCCCGTCCCTCGCAGAGCTCGTCCGGGCGCGTCAGCAGGTCGCGGAGCAGCGGCAGCGGCAGATTGTCGACGCAGTAGTACCCGAGGTCCTCGAGGCACTTGGCCACGGAGCTGCGACCCGAGCCCGAGAGGCCGGTGATGAGGGCGAGCCTAATGCGCCGCGCGGGCGCGCCGGTTGCGCTCAAGCTGATCCTCCATCTTCTGCGCGAACTCCCTCGCGGAATGGGTGCCGAGCTGCTTCAGCAGGTGGTTCCGGGCGGCGATCTCCACCAGGATCGAGAGGTTGCGCCCGAGGGCGACGGGCATGCGGATGAACGGGACCGGTGTCTCGAGGATGATGTGGACCGACTCGTCGAGACCGAGCCGCTCGTAGGCGCGGCCCTCGACCCAGTGCTCGAGCTCGATGACGAGGTCGACACCCTTGCGCTCGCGCACGGCGGCGAGGCCGAAGAGGTCCTTCACGTTGACGAGGCCGATTCCCCGCAGCTCCATGAGGTGCTTCGAGGGGCCCTCGGCGAAACCCACGAGGTTCCCGCTCGGGTAGCGCTTGATCGTGACGCGATCGTCGGCGACCAGGCTGTGGCCCCGGGTGATGAGGTCGAGGGCCGACTCGCTCTTGCCGACGCCGCTGCCGCCCACCAGCAGCACCCCCAACCCGTAGACGTCGAGGAGCACGCCGTGGACCCGCGTCGAGGGGACGAGGTGGTCCTCCAGGAAGTAGCTGATGCGCTTGATGGCGTGCGAAGAGAGCGCGCGGGTCGCGAAGAGGGGCACGGAGCGGCGCTCGCACTCCCGGCGGATCTCGGGGGGCGGCACGATCCCCTTGGTGATCACGACGACCGGAATCGACAGCTCGAAGATCCGCGCGCAGCGCTCGGCCCGCACCTCCGGGTCGAGGGTGGCGAGGTAGCCGACCTCGCTCTCGCCGACGATCTGCACCCGCCCGGGCTTGATGTAGCAGAGATAGCCCGCGAAGGCGAGGCCCGGCTTCTGGACTCGCGGGTTCGAGATGCGGTTGTCGAGCCGGTCGCTGCCGGCGAGGAGCTCGAAGGAGAGGTCCCGGAGCTCGTCGCCCAGCAACTCGGCCACCCGCACGTGCGGTACCGCGACCTCCCGGCCGCCGGTCGGCTGTCCCGTCATGGTCCCCGCCTCGCGCTCCCCTTCCCGTTCCGCGCTCAGAACTCCGGCGCGATGAGGCCGAGGTTCTCGTCGTCCTTCTGGCGGTAGAGCACGCTCACTTTGTCGCTGGCCGCATCGCGGAAGACGACGAAGTCGTGCTCGGCGGTGTCGAGCTGCAGCGCCGCCTCCTCGAGCGTCATCGGCTTGATCGGGAGGCGCTCCTTGCGCACCACGCGCGGCTCCTCCCCGCCTCCGAGCGAGCCCCGTGCGACGACCTCGACCGGCCAGTGCGAGGCGCCGCCGCGGCCGGCGCGGCGCCGCTGGTCGACGACCTTCTTGCGCGAGCGCCGCACCTGCTTCTCGAGCGCCTCGGCGGCGATGTCGATGGCCTGGCGCAGGTCGTGGTTCTCCTCGGCGGCGCGCACTTCGCCGCCTCGGTGGGTGAGCACCAGGTCGCAGCTGTAGCGGAACTTCTCGAGCTCGAGGGCAGCTCTCGCTTCGACCGGGCCCTTGAGGAACTTGGCCACCTTGGTCAGCCGCTCCTGCACGTGGGTCCTCACCTGGTCGTCCAGCTCGAAGTTGCGTGCCACGAAGTCGACCTTCATGTCTCTCCTTTCCGCGTCCGGTGTCGTCGCGCCTGCGTCAGAAGTACTGTTTCCGGTCCGCCGACGAGGGAAGCCCGAGCTCGTCCCGGTACTTGGCGACCGTGCGCCGGGCGATGTGGATTCCCTCGCGGTTGAGGATGCGCATGAGCTCGCTGTCCGAGAGCGGCCGCCGTGGGTCCTCCCCGTCGATGATCTGCTTGATCTTCCGCTTGACCGTGAGCGAGGAGATGTCGTCCCCGTAGTCCCGATCGATGCCACTGTGGAAGAAGAACTTCATCGGAAAGATGCCGCGCGGAGTGTGCATGTACTTGTTCGACACCACGCGGCTGACCGTGCTTTCGTGCATGCCGATGTCCTCGGCCACGTTGCGCAGCACCATCGGCCTGAGATGGTCGAGGCCGCGATCGAGGAACTCCCGCTGCTGCCGCACGATCGACTCCGCGACCTTGTAGATCGTCCGCTGCCGCTGGTCGAGGCTCTTGATGAGCCAGAGCGCGCTGCGGATCTTCTCGCGGATGAACTGCTGAGCGTCGGCCTGCCGGCCCTCCTCGCGCATCTGGCGGAGCATCCGCCGGTAGGAGCGGCTGATGCGCAGCCGCGGCAAGCCGTCGTCGTTGAGCTGGACGATGTAGTCGTCTCCCACCTTAACGACCGCGACGTCGGGCTCGATGTACTGCGCGCGCTCGTGGCCGAACTGGCGGCCGGGGCGGGTCTCGAGGGTCTTGATCACCGCGAGCGCGGGCTCCAGAGCGGCGACCTCGACGCCGAGCTGCCGGGCGATCTGCGGATACTGGCGCCGGAGCAGCTGATCCCAGGCCTCGGAGACGATCCGGTAGGCCAGCGAGCCGTCCCCCTCGCCGCGCGAGACGAGCTGCCGGAGCAGGCTCTCCCGGAGGTCGACGCAGGCGACCCCGGGCGGATCGAGCTCCTGGACGCGCCGGATGACCTCCTCGACCTCCTCCCGGCTGCACGCCTCGCAACCCGCGAGAGCCCGGATCTCCTCGGCCGAGGCGACCAGGAACCCGTCCGGATCGAGGTTGCCGACCACCAGCTCCGCGATCGTCCGCTGCCGCGGCGAGAGGTCCGACATCTTCACCTGCCAGAGCAGGTGCTCGTAGAGGTCGGGCTCGCGGGTCAGCGTGTTCTCGAGGGGAGGCGCGTCGCGGATCTCGATCTCGCGCCCTGCGCCGCCACCGTCGCCGTCGTCCCCGAAGTAGGCGTCGAGGTCGATCTCGGCCAGCGGATCGGGCGTCTCGCGATCGCCGTCGCCCTCGGCCGGGGCGGGCGCCGCCTCGTCGGCCTGACCGGCCTCGGCGCCGACCGAGAGCTCCTCGACCTCCTCGAGCACCGGGTTCTCGACGAGCTCCTGTTCGAGCACGCTCTCCAGCTCCATGCGGGTCATCTGCAGCAGCTTGATCGCCTGCTGCAGCGAGGGCGTCATGACCAGCTTGGTCGCGAGCTTGAGCGAGAGCTTCTGTTCGAGCGCCATCTGACCTGCCCGCGCTAGAGGCGGAAGTTCTCCCCCAGGTAGATCTTCCTCACCTGGGCATCGGCGGAGAGCTCGTCGGGCGATCCCGCCCTCAGGATCTCGCCGTTGTTGATGATGTAGGCGCGGTCCGTGATGCGCAGCGTCTCGCGCACGTTGTGGTCGGTGATCAGGACGCCGATTCCCATCTCGCGGAGCCGCTTGATGATACCTTGGATGTCGAGCACCGCGATCGGGTCGATGCCGGCGAACGGCTCGTCGAGCAGGATGAAAGCGGGATCGATGGTGAGGGCGCGCGCGATCTCCACGCGCCGTCGCTCGCCACCCGAGAGGGCGTAGCCGTGGCTGGTGCGCACCCGCTCGAGGCCGAACTCGGCGAGCAGGCGCTCGACGCGGCGCGACCGCTCGCCCGGCGACAGGTCGCGCGTCTCGAGTATCGCCTCGAGGTTCTGCTGGACGGTGAGTCGGCGGAAGACCGAAGGCTCCTGCGGTAGATAGCTGATTCCCTTCTCCGCGCGCTGGTACATCGGCAGGAAGGTGATCTCCTGCGGTCCGAGGAAGACTCGGCCGGCATCCGGCGGCGTCAGGCCCACGACCATGTAGAAGGTGGTCGTCTTGCCCGCGCCGTTCGGCCCCAGCAGGCCCACCACTTCACCGCCGTGCACGTCGATCGAGACGCCCTTCACCACCGCCCGGCCGCGGTAGCTCTTGCAGAGTCCCTCGGTCCGCAGAGCGAGATCGGCGTTCACTTTCCCTCCCCCGCGCCCACGCGCATGGCGCCGCTCTCGAGCTCGTAGACCAGCCGCCGGCCCTTGAGGAGGTTGCCGTCGGTGTCGCGCACGAGGGCCGGTGCGCCGTCCACCGTGACGGTGCGGCTCGCGAGATCGTGGCGGGCCGTGTCGCCCTCCACGGTGCGCCCGGTGGCGGCATCCTCCAGCCGGATCCCGCCGCGCGCCGTCATCTGCCGCGCCCGGCGACTCCCGTCGAGCTCGACCTCGAGCGACGCGGCGGTGAGCACCCTCGGTCCCTGGACGACGCGCACCGCGCCGTCGTAGAGCAGGCGCCGCTCCGCGTCGCGGAAGGTGAGGCTCCCCGCCGTGACCTCGACCGGCTCCTCCGGCTCGCCGCCCTCCTCGCTGCGCCAGAGCGTGCGCACGCCGCCGGCCGCCGAGAGGCGGCTCTGCCCCTCCTCCGAGCGCAGCTGGTCCGCGAAGAGCACGGTCGTTCCCTGGTAGGCGCGGACCTCGCCGCGGAAGACGAAATCGTCGCTGCCGAGGTCGAAGAATCCCTCCCGCGCCTGCACGCGGGTCGGCTCCTCCGCCGCCGGATCGCCCGCGGTTTCGGGCAGCGGCGCCTCGCGGAAGAGACCGGTGACGCCCCCCTCCGCCCGCGCCCGTCCCGGCCCGCGCTGGTAGTCGATGCGCGGGGCGCGGAGCTCGCCGCGAGCGTCGATCACCACCGCGGGCTCGCCGAGGAGCTGCACGCTGTCGCTCGCGGCCTGGACGAACGCCCGGTCGGCGCGCGCCTCGACGCGCTCGTCGCGCATCGTCACCTCCTCGGTCAGCGTCACCGTGCTCAGGCTGCGGTCCGCCGCCAGGTCGGCGGTCATGAACCGGGCGGCGGCGCTGCGCAGCAGGCGGCTCTCCTCCCCCGGCGTCTCGAGGTACTCCTGGAGCTCCGAGGCGCCGATCGTCTCCACCGCGGCGAGCTCACCTCCGGCGAAGCGGCCCACGACAGAGCGGGAGAGGAGAACCCTGGCCACGCCGGCGGCGTCTCTCGCCACCAGGATCGCCGTGCGGCCCGCGGTCCCTTCGATCTCGATGCGGGCGGGGGCGCGCCCCCCTTCCTCGAACTGCAGATTGACGGTGTGGGCGTCGACGGTGAACGGGACCGCCCCGGCCGCCTCGCCCTGGGGTCCCAGGAGCTCGCCAGTGACCTCCAGCGAGGCGTGGACCTGCTGGAGCGTCCCGGCCTCGTCGGCGAAGAGGACCGAGAAGCGCTGGGCGCGCAGCTGGCTCCGGCCGAAGCGGAGCTCGACGGCGCCTTCGGCTCGCAGGAGGCGGGCGTCCCGTTCGAGCACGGCCCCGTTCGAGGAGAGGGCGTATCGCTCCCCCGCCGCATCCCGCCCGGCGAGCTCGAGCGGCCCGCCGAACGCCACCGACGAGCGGTCGAAGTCCACGATCAGATTGCCGGCCGTCCCCTCGCCGCCGGAAAAGGCGAAGCCGACCGGTTGCTCGCTCACCAGGAGGCGCGCCCCCTCCGCGAGCTTGAGCTCCGGAGAGGAGAGGGAGATCCCGCGCTCGCCGAGGATTCGCACCGTGCCGGAGAGGACCGCCTCGTTGCGCCCCGGAAGGTAGAGGGCCCGCTCGCTCTCCACCCCGACCTCCCGCCCCTGGCGGAAGAGCGTCAGCCCGACCCCTTCCAGCTCGACCCGGTCTCCCTCGGCGGCCCGGAAGCGGTCGCCCCGGATCCGGAAGACAGGCTCGCCCTCGAGCACCTGGGTGTACTCGAATCCCTCGCTCACCGCAGTGGCGCCACCGAGCTCCGGTCGGCCCTCCCGCTCGCGCTCCGGCGTTGCCGGCCGAGAACCGCCGAGCCAGTAGAGGCCGGCGAGCGTGGCGAGGGCGAGGAGAAGGAGCCCGAGCACGAGGCGCCGCAGGGCCCGGAACGGCCGGGGGGCGGACGGGGGGCGCCTCATGCGTCCGATTCTACGTCGTGGCCGCCTTCTTGCATTCGCCGGGCGTCGGCCAACACCAACTCCCGCGGCCCGAAGAACGGCCGCGCTCGCACCGTCGCGAGTGCCTCGAAGGCGCCGGCGCCGGAGATCTCCTCCGGGGCTCCGCCCCAGGCCACGATGCCCAGCTCCGGCCCCCCGTTCCGGCCTCGCACGCGCAGGAGGTGGTGGCGCTTGCCGAAGAGGCGCGGCGCGGCCGAGGGAACGAGCGGCCCGATCCGCAGGAGTGGCTCCGGATTCCCGTTGCCGTGCGGCGCCAGACGGCCGAGCTCGGCCAGGAGCTCGTCGGAGAGCTCCTCGGGCGCCAGCGCGAGCTCGTAGGTCAGATGCGGCCGGAGCAGGTCGGCGGGCCAGCGGGCGGCCGCATTCCACTCCCGGCGCAGGCGGGGCAGCTTCGCCAGCGCTGCCGTGAGGCCGATCGCCTGCGCGTGGCCCCCGAAGCGCCGCAGCTCCTGTTGCCAGGGGAGCAGGAAGCCGTGCAGGTCGATCCCGGGCACGCTGCGCCCGGAGCCGGTGGCGGTCTCACCGTCGGCGGCGAGCAGGATCACCGGGCGCGTCAGCTCGCGGGCCAGCCGCCCCGCCGCGATCCCCACGACGCCCGGGTGCCACCCCTGCCGCCAGAGCACGAGCAGCGGGCCGTCGGCGTCCTCCTCCCCGCCCACCGCAGCCGCCGCCTCGTCGAGCACCGCCCGCTCGTGGCGCTGGCGTTCCTGGTTCAGCCGCTCGAGCTCGGCAGCCAGCTCGGCCGCCCGCGCCGGGTCGCGGGCGAGCAGCAGCTCGAGCGCCGGCTCGGCGGAGGCCAGGCGGCCGGGGGCGTTGAGCCGCGGCGCCAGCCGGAAGGCGACGTCCTCCGCCTGGAGCGGCGGGCGCACTCCCGCCGACTCCATGAGCGCCCGCAGGCCGGGCGAGCGGGCGCTCCCGAGGGCCCGCAGGCCGAGCGCGGCGATCCGCCGGTTCTCTCCCGTGAGCGGCGCCACGTCGGCGATCGTCCCGATGCAGGCGACGCGCAGGAGCGACTCCCGGGTGCTGCCTCGCCCGTCTCCGGCCGTGAGCCCCTCGGCGATCTTGAAGGCGAGGCCGGCGCCCGTGAGGTCGCGGCCGGGGGTCTCCGGCCCGCCGGTGCAGGGAGCGACCAGGAGGGCATCGGCGGGGAGCGGTGCGGACGGGAGGTGGTGGTCGGCCACGATCACCTCCATGCCGAGCCGGCGCGCCGCGGCCACCGCGGCCGCCGACCCGAGCCCGCAGTCGACGGTGAGCACGAGACCGCAGCCGAGGCGGTGCGCCCGTTCGGCGTGGAGGGGCTGGAAGCCGTAGCCCTCGGTGAGGCGGTGCGGCACGATCGGCACCACCTCCCCCCCGAGCTTCGCGAGAGTGGCCACGAGAATCGCCGTCGCGGTGACGCCGTCGGCGTCGTAGTCGCCGACCACCGCCACCGGCTCCGCCGCTGCAACGGCCCGCCGGAGGCGGGCGACGGCCTCGGCGAGCCCGGGCACGGCCTCCGGCGGCTCGAGCCCGGCGAGGTCGGGGGCGAGGAAGCCCCGGACGTCGGCGGGGGTGCGCACCCCGCGGCGCGCGAGCAGCGCCGCCAGCCGCGGATCGAGGCCGGCCGCCGCCAGAGCCGAGGCCTCGGCCGGCACCGGGGCCGGCACCCAGCGTGCGCAGGCCACGCGGCGTCAGCTCTCGAGGAAGGAACCGAGGGTGCGGAAGCGCTTGCGTCGCTCGGCCACGAGCCGCTCCGGGTCGAGGCGGACGAGCTCGCGCAGGGCCTTCGAGATCGCCTCCCCGACGCGGGCGGCCGCCTCCTGCGGGTCGGCGTGGGCGCCGCCCGGGGGCTCGGGGACGATGGCGTCGACGACGCCGAGACGCAGCAGGTCCGGGGCGGTGATCCGCATCGCAGCGGCGGCCTCCTCCTTGCGCCCCTGGTCCTTCCAGAGGATGGCGGCACACCCCTCGGGAGAGATCACCGAGTAGACCGCGTGCTCGAGCATCAGGACGCGGTTCCCGATGCCGATGGCGAGCGCGCCGCCGCTGCCCCCTTCTCCCGTGATCGTGACCACGACCGGGACGCGGAGGAGGGACATCTCCAGGAGGTTCCGCGCGATCGCCTCGGCCTGCCCGCGCTCCTCGGCGTCGATCCCCGGATAGGCGCCGGGGGTGTCGACGAAGGAGAGCACGGGGAGGCGGAAGCGCTCGGCGAGTCGCATCGCCCGCAGCGCCTTGCGATACCCCTCCGGTCGCGGCTGGCCGAAGTTGCGCCGGATCCGCTCCTTGGTGCTGCGCCCCTTCTGGTGTCCGACCACCACCACCGGGCGACCGCGGAAGTCGGCGAGGCCGGCGACGATCGCGGGGTCGTCGCCGTACGCCCGGTCGCCGTGGATCTCGACCCAGTCGCCCATGAGGGCCTGCACGTAGTCGAGCGTGAACGGGCGGTCGGCGTGCCGCGCGACGAGGGCGGTCTGCCAGGGGGTGAGGTGCCGGAAGACCTCTTCGGTCTCGCGCCGGAGGCGGGTGCGGAGGCGCCCCAGCTCGCGTCCTCGTCCGGCGCCGTCCGGATAGCGCTCGAGCTCCTCGATCTGCCGCCGCAGCTCGACCAGTGGCTCTTCGAATCCGGCGTCGCCCGTGCCCATGGGACGGGCAAAGTAGCAGACGGTCCGGGGAGCGTCAAACCGGGCGGAGCGGGCGTCAGAGGAGGTGGTAGGGGTCCACGTCCACCACGAGGCCACGCGGCCAGGGGGCCGGCAGGGCCGCCGCGAGCCACGCCCGGAGGCGCGCGCCCGAGGGCCCGCGCAGGAGGAGCTGGAAGCGCCACTCCCCGCGCAGGCGCTCGAACGGGGCCGGGGCCGGCCCGGTCAGGCGCAGCCCCTGCTCCCCTGCCCGCGCCGCTTCCAGGCGGGCCGCGAGGTCGGCCATCCAGCGATGGCCTCGCTCGCGCTGCCGGTCGCGCAGCAGCACCTGGATCATCCGCGAGTAGGGGGGGTCGTGGAAGGCCCGCCGGAAGCGGAGCTCCTCGCGGGCGAACCCCTCGTCGTCGTGGGCGAGCGCGGCCCGGATCGCGTAGTGATCCGGATGGTAGGTCTGAACCACGACCCGCCCGGGGCGGTCGCCGCGTCCCGCCCGCCCGGCGAGTTGGACCAGCTGGGCGTAGGTCTTCTCCACCGCCCGGAAGTCCGGGAAGGAGAGATAGCTGTCGGCGGCGAGCACGGCGGTGAGGGAGACCTCCGGGAAGTCGTGGCCCTTGGCCAGCATCTGGGTACCGACGAGGATCCGCGTCTCTCCCCGCTCGAACGCCGTGAGGATCGAGGAGAGGCCCCCCTTGCGCCGCACCTCGTCGCGGTCGAGGACCCCCACCGGCACACCGGGGAAGAGCTCGCGGAGGCTCTCCTCCACCCGCTCGGTGCCGCTCCCGATCGCCTCCAGGCTCGCCTCACCGCAGCGCGGGCAGCGCTCCGGCTCCGCGCCCGCCGCGCCGCAATAGTGGCACCGCAGCCGCCGCTCCCGCCGGTGCACGGTGCGCGGCAGACCGCAGGCGTCGCACCGGAACTCCTCGCCGCAGGCGCGGCAGAGCAGGAGCGGCGCGTAGCCCCGGCGGTTGCGCAGGAGGATCGCCTGCCCGCCCGTATCGAGAGCGGCGGCGAGCTCCTCGCGCAGGACCGCCGAGAAGACGATCTCGCCGGGATGGCGCGCGGCCGGCTCCTGGCGCAGGTCCACGACCACCGGCTCGGGCAGGCGCGCAGTCCCCACCCGGGTTGGCAGGACGAGCTCGGCGAAGCGTCCGCGCGCCACGTTCCACCGCGCCTCGAGGCTCGGCGTCGCCGAGACCAGGAGCGCCACCGCTCCGGCCTCCCGCGCGCGGACCAGGCCGACGTCCCGGGCGTGGTAGCGCGGATCCTGGTCCTGCTTGTAGCTCTCGTCGTGCTCTTCGTCGACCACCAGCAGTCCGAGGTCGGCGACGGGGGCGAAGACCGCCGAGCGGGGGCCGAGGACCACGGTCGCTTCGCCGGAGCGGATCCGCTCCCACTCCTGGTGGCGCTCGCCGGTCTGCAGCCCGGAGTGCAGCAGCGCGAGCCGATCGCCGAACCGCTCTCGCACCGCCCGCGCGAGCGCGGGCACGAGGGCGATCTCCGGAACCAGGACGATCGCCGAGCGCCCCGCGGCGAGGGCCGCCTCGGCGGCCCGCAGGTAGACCTCTGTCTTCCCCGAGCCGGTGACGCCGGCGAGCAGGAGGGCCCGGAAGCGGCGTGTCGCGAGCGCCTCCCCGATCGCCTCGAGCGCGGTCGCCTGGCCGGGCGTGAGGGTGACGGGCGGCGGCGGGACGCGGGCCATCCGGTGGTGCGCGAGCTCGAGGCGGACCGGCTGCTGGAAGAGCCGCACCAGCCCGAGGCTCGCGAGGCGCCGCACCACGGGCGCGCTGCAGCCCGCCTCGCCGAGGACCTCCGCCAGGGTGGCCGGGCGCGCCAGGCGCGCCAGGGTCTCCAGCACGGCGCGCGCGGCGCGCGACCGGCCGGCCGCGGCGAGCAGGTCCGGAAGCTCCCCGCGGGCGAGCTCCACGGCGGTCTCGAACCGCCCGCCCCCCGGGCGCGAGGCTCTCTCGAAGGAGAGGAACCCCTCCGCTTCCAGGCGCTCGAGGCGCGCGGCGAGACCGGACTCCGGGGTGGCTTCGGCGAGGAGCTCGCCGCGCCGGACGGCGCCCTTTCCGAGCAGCGCGTCGACCAGCTCGCGATCCTGCTCGCCGAGGATCTCGCGCCGCATCGCGGCCTTGAGCGTCGGGCGCACCAGCCAGCTGCGCCAGGGCGGCAGGCCGCGCGGCAGCAGTGCCTGGAGCGCCTCGCCCGGCGGGACGAGGTAGTACTCGTGGAGGAAGTGGCCGAGGGCGAGAAGATCCGGCGAGAGCACCGGTTCGTCGTCGATCACCTCGTCGACCGCGCGGGCCTCGCGCGGCTCGCGCTCGATCGCCGTCCCGAGGACGATGCCGCGGAGCCGGCGTCGGCCCACTCCGACCCGCACGCGGACCCCGGCCACGAGCCGCGAGGCCAGGCCGGGGGGAGCGAGGTAGGTGAGTGGGGTCGGGATCGGGAGGGGCACTGCGACCGCGATCCGCTTCCCCGTCGCCGCGGGCTCGGGCTCCTCGCGGGACACGCCCTCCGATGCCGCCGTGAGATCGGGGGCAGCGGCCATGGTCGGACTCCGGCGGAGGTCAGCCGCCGCTCTGCAGGCGGTCGATCTCGCGCGCCAGCCGGTCGAGGTCCGGGTTGGCGGGCTGGATGCGGCGCAGCTCGGCCACCGCCCGGTCGGCGGCGGCGAAGTCGCGGCGGTCGAAGGCGAGCACGATCGCCTCGTTGAAGCGGGACTGCCAGTGGTCGGGCGAGACCTCCGCAGCGCGGCGGAACTGGACCAGCGCCTCGTCGATGCGGCCCGTCTCGCGCAGGCAGACGCCGAGGTCGGTCAGCGCGTTCGCGTCGCCGGGGCGCAGCTGGTCGTAGCGCTGGTAGAGCTCGATCGCCCGGCTCCAGTTGCGGATGTCGAAGTTCACGTTGGCAAGCGCCAGAACGGCGTCGGCGTCGTTCGGATTCGCCTCGACGGCCTGGCGGAGCCGCTCGACCTCGGGCATCGCGCCGGCCGGCGCGGCGGGGCTCGAGGAGCCCGCTGCTGCTGCTACGGCGGCGGGGGCGCCGAAACGCGGGGGTTGGCGGGAGGCCATCGCCTCGTGGGCGAGGTAGCCGAGGACGAAGCCGCCAAGCAGTCCGGCGACGAGGTAGAGGGCGTGGTCTCGGTTCAAGGAGTCTCTCCGGCTGAGGCCGGGGGAACCTGCCGGAAGCCGATCCAGCTTCCGGCCGCCGGTTCGCCGACCGAAAGGAGGGTGGAGCGCCAAGTCCCGCGTACCTCGCCCCGGTCCCGGTCGAGGCGGCCTTCGTACACGAGATCGGCGCCCTGCTGCGAGTCGATCCGCTCCAGGGTGAGCAGATCGCCGACCAGCGTGCCGCGGAGCGAGCCCCGGCCGCCGGTCTCGGTGCGATAGCTGCCGACCACGACGGTCACGTCCAGCGACAGCTCGAAGATCGCGGTGCGGCCCGACGGGAGGACTCGCACCATCCAGCTTCCGGACACCGGGTCGACGGCCTCCCGGCCTCCCTCCCGCGCCTCGGTGGCCCGCCGCTGGAGCAGGGCGAGCCGGCGCAGCCGCTCGGAGAGGGCCTCGCGGAGCCGGTCGGCCTCGTCGGACCAGCGGGCGGCGTCCGCCCGGGCCTCGCGCAGCGAGGAGGCGAGACGGGCCACCGCCGCCTGGGAGACCTGCTCCTCCCCCACCAGCGCGGCATCGAAGCTCCGCAGGCCGTCGTCCACGGCCCGCAGGGCCGCGTTCTCGCGGTCCCGCGCCTCGGCGTAGGCGAGCAGGTCTTCGGCCAGGAGCTGGCGCTCGATGGCGATGCTCGCGGCCAGGGCCTCGGCGGCGCCGCCGGCGCCGCCCGCGGGGGCGGCGGCCGCGAATTCCGGAGCGATGAGGGAAGCGAAGAGGAAGAGGGGAATCGCGAGGGCCGGGGTGCGCACGG
>JAHDVN010000359.1:3303-3560 GCA_023384635.1 Thermoanaerobaculia bacterium | reverse complement strand
GACGAGGAGGCCCGGCAGCGCTTCTTCCGCGAGGCCGAGATCGCGGGCAACCTCCAACACCGCAACATCGTCACCGTCTACGACTTCGGCGTCGAGGCCGGGGTCCCGTTCCTGGTCCAGGAGTACCTCTCCGGCGAGGACCTCGACCACAAGATCAAGCGGCGCGATCCGCTCACCTTCTTGCAGAAGCTGGACTACCTCGTGCAGATCGCGCGCGGCCTCGAGTTCGCGCACGCGCGGGGCGTCGTCCACCGCGA
>JAHDVN010000359.1:0-3293 GCA_023384635.1 Thermoanaerobaculia bacterium | reverse complement strand
GGGCTCACCCTCGGCACCGCCGCCTACCTCGCGCCGGAGCAGATCCGCGGCGAGGCGGTCGACGCCCGCACCGACCTCTTCTCCTTCGGCATCCTCGCCTACGAGCTGATCACCTGCGAGCGGCCGTTCCAGGGACCGCAGATCTCGGCCGTCTTCTACCGCATCCTCAACGAGGCGCCGCGGCCGCTGGCGGCGATCTGGCCCGACTGCCCGCCCGAGATGCAGCGGATCGTCTCGCGCTGCCTGGAGAAGGACCCGGCGCTGCGCTATCCCGACTGCGGCGCGCTGTTGCGCGACCTCGAGCAGCTGCGGAGCCGGCTCTCCGGCGCCGAGACGGCGACGCGCCCGGCCCGTACCTACGACGTGGCGCACGCCCCGACCGCGGAGATCCCGTCTCGCCGCGCGACGCCGGCGGCCGGCGCCTCCGTGGCGGAGATCGAGATGCGCCCCGGCGCCCATCCGCCCGTGATGCGCGCCGCGCACGCGCGCGGCTCCTCCTGGCTCCCCCGCGCCCTCTGGCTCGCGGCGGCGGTGATCCTGCTGGCGGCCGGCGCCGCGGCCTGGCGCTGGGGCATCCCGGCCCACCCGGGTGCGCCCGGCCCCGAGCCGACGCCCACTCTCGCGACGCCGACACCGACACCGGTCCCGACGCCGGCTCCAACGCCGGTTCCGACGCCCACCCCCGCGCCGACTCCGGCCCCGACCCCCACCCCCACGCCGCCCCCTCCTCCCCCGCCCGCCGTCGTGACGATCGAGCCCGGGTGGACGGAGCGGGTGACGGTCACGGTGGGCCGGCGGGAGCTCCGCCTCGACCGCCCGCTGCGGCTCGAGCTCCCCGAAGGGAGTCACCGCCTCCGCTTCGCGAGCGAAGTGCCGGGCTACGCGGCGGTCGAGGAGGTCACGGTGCGGCTCCGGGCGGGCGAGACCCGGCGGGTCGAGATGCCGATCGCCAGGCCGGCCGTGCTCGTCGTGCTCCCCTTCCCCGGCACGCCGCAGGCCGAGGTCTGGCTCGACGGCGCGCGGGTCGGGACGACGCCTCTGCAGGGCCTCCAAGTGCGGCCCGGCTCTCACCTGCTCGAGCTCGGCCGCCCGGGGGGTGCCGACTCCCCCGACTCCGGGGGCCGGCTCTCGCAGACGCTCGAGGTCGCGGCCGGCACCGAGGTGCGGGTGACGTTCGACCTCGCGGGCTCCCAGCCCGTGCGCGTGCGGGTGCAGCCCGCTCCCGGCCCCTGAGGCCGGGGCCCCGGCCCCTTCTGTTAGCATCGACGGCGCGATGCGCGCCCGATCTGCCGTCCTCCCCGCGCTCGGTCTTCTCGCCCTCTCCGCGCTCCCCCCGAGCCCCCTTCCGGGGCAGCCTCCGCCGGTGGCCGTGGAGGTCGAGGAGCTCGCCGCCCCCGTCGCCGCCGCCTCGCTCCGGCAGCTCGAGGGCGACGCGGCCGCGGCGTTCGCCGACGGCGACCTCGCCCTCGCCGCGAGCCTCTACCGCCGCCTGGCCGAGGCGCAGACGCTCGCCGCCGACCGCGCCGCGGCGCTCGTGACGGTGGCCTGGATCGAGCACCTGGCCGGCCGCCCCGAGGCCTCCGATCGGGCTCTCGAGGAGGCGCTCTTCGCCGAGCCCGGGCTCCGGCTGCGCGCGGAGCTCGACGACGAGGCGTTCGCGCGCCGCTTCCTCGACGCCCAGCCCCGGGCCCTGGCGGCGCGCCAGCGCGAGGCGGCGGAGCGGGCGCGGACCGGCGTCCAGAAGATCGCGGCAGGCGATCTCGGAGGCGCCCGCGAGGCGCTCCGGGCCGCCCTCGATCTGCAGCCGGACCAGCCGCGGACGCTCTACAACCTCGCCGTGGTGGATTTGCGCGAGGGGAAGAGCGAGGAGGCCCTCGCCGGCTTCGAGCGGGTGCTCAGCCTCGGGCAGGGCCGACCGGACCTCGTCGCGCCGGAACTGCGCGCTCTCGCGTCGACGAGCGCCGGCCTGCTCTACCTCACGCGGGGCGACGCCGCCGCCGCCGAGGCGATGCTGGAGCAGGCGACCGCGCTCACCCCGGGGGACGCCAAGGCCTGGGGCTATCTCGGCATGGCCCGCGAGCGCCTCGGCGAGCTCCTGGAGGCCAGCGCCGCGCTCGAGAGGGCGCGGGCGCTGCGGCCCGACGACCTCGAGATCCTCGACGCCCTCGCCCGCGTGCAGGTCGCGGCCGGGCGGCCGGTCGAGGCCGCGGCGGGACTGCTGGAGGCGACTCGCAGGCTCCCCACGGCGCCGGTGCTCTGGCTGCGGCTCGGCATCGCCCAGCGCGAGATCGGGAGCCTCGAGGACGCCGCGGCCTCGCTCGCCCGGGTCCTGGAGCTCGACCCCGAGAACGCCGGCCGGCACGCCGAGCAAGCCGCCCCCTTCCTCGCCCTCGTCCTCGGCGATCTCGGCCGGGCCCCCGAGGCGGTCGAGATGGCGCGCCGCGCTCTGGCCTGGAACCAGCGCTCGGTGGAGGCCTGGACCTACCTCGGCCTGGCTCAGAAGGCCCTCGGCGACCTCCCCGCAGCGCGCTCGAGTCTCGAGCAGGCGATCGCGCTCGATCCGTCGCGGGCCGAGACCGCCTACAACCTGGGCACCGTGGCGCTCGCTGCGGGCGACCGGCTCTCCGCTCGCGAGTACTTCCTGCGCGCGCTCGAGCTGCGCCCCGGCTTCGCCGCCGCGCGCGAGATCCTCGACCGGCTCGAGAGCGGCCAACTCCCGGCGGCGGCGGCCGCTCCTGCCGGGAAGGGCGCGGCCGCCCGGGGCGGGCGCGGCGCCACCCGCGCCGCGGCGAGCTACCAGGCGATCGGGCTGCGCGGCCACGCCGGGCGGGCCCGGCCCCCCCGCCGCGCCGGGCTGCCCCCCCCCGGGGGGGGGCCGCGCCGCCGCCGCGCGCGCGGCGGGGGGGGGGGGCGCGGCCGCGCGCGCCGGGCTCCAGGTCGGCGACCTGCTGCTGCGCGCCGACGGGCGGGCGCTCGCCAAGCCGCAGGAGCTCGTCGACCTCGTGCGGACCGCTCCGCGCGGCCAGGTGGTGGCGCTCGACCTGTTGCGCGCCGGCCGCCCGCTCCGGGTCTCGCTCAGAATCGAGTGACCGCGCCGGTCCGCCCGGCAACGTAGGCGGCGCGATAGCGGGCCGCCACCCGATCCCAGGTGAGCTCCCGCTCGGCGACCAGCCGCCCGCCCTCGCCGAGGCGGCGGCGCAGCACCGGATCCGCGACCAGCGTCTCGATCGCCGACGCCCGGGCCGGCCCGTCGCCCTCCGGCACGAGCCACCCCGTCTCCTGCGGGCGCACCG
>JAHDVN010000358.1 GCA_023384635.1 Thermoanaerobaculia bacterium | reverse complement strand
TGTCCGCCGCGACCGAGCTCCTGGTCGCCACCGCCGGCGACACGGGCCCGGCCCGCACCGCCCTCGCCGCCTGGCGCGACGAGCGCGAGGCGGCGGGCCGCGCGCTCTACGACAGCCACCTCCACTCGGGCTCGGTGCGCTCGCCGCTCGCCGTCGCCGCGGTGCCGCCCGTCTACGACCCGGCGCCGCAGATGGTCAACGGGTTCGAGGTGCTCAACGCCTGCTTCGACGCCGCCATGGTGCGGGTGCCGGAGCTCGTCGCCTTCGGCGAGGACGTGGGGGCGCTCGGCGACGTGAACCAGGGGTTCCTGGGGCTGCAGGCCAAGTACGGCACCTGGCGCGTCAACGACACCGGCATCCGGGAGGCGACGATCGTCGGGCAGGCGATCGGGCTGGCGCTGCGCGGCCTCCGGCCGCTCGCCGAGATCCAGTACCTCGACTACCTGCTCTACGCGCTCCAGATCCTCTCCGACGACCTCGCGACCCTGCGCTACCGCACCGCCGGGGCGCAGAAGGCGCCGGTGATCGTGCGCACCCGCGGGCACCGCCTCGAGGGGATCTGGCACTCCGGCTCGCCGATGGGCGGGATCCTCGGGCTCGTGCGCGGCCTCTGGCTCTGCGTGCCGCGCGACATGACGCACGCCGCGGGTTTCTACAACACGCTGCTCGAAGGCGACGACCCGGCGATCGTGGTCGAGGTGCTCAACGGCTACCGCGTCAAGGAGCGGTTGCCGGCCAACGTCGGCGAGATGCGCCTGCCGCTCGGCGTGCCGGAGATCCTGCGCGAGGGGCGCGACGCGACGGTCGTGACCTACGGCGCCTGCTGCCGGATCGCCCTGGAGGCGGCCGAGCTGCTCGCCGAAGCGGGGATCGAAGCCGAGGTGATCGACGTCCAGACGCTCCTTCCGTTCGACCGGGAGGGGGCGATCGGCCGCTCGCTCGAGAAGACCCACCGCGTGCTCTTCCTCGACGAGGACGTGCCCGGCGGGGCCACCGCCTACATGATGCGGCAGGTGCTCGAGGAGCAGGGCGGGTTCTGGTGGCTGGACGCCCCGCCCCGCACTCTCAGCGCCGCCGCCCACCGCCCCCCGTTCGGCTCCGACGGCGACTACTTCTCCAAGCCGAACCGCGAGTCGGTCTTCGCCGCCGTCGAGGCCCTCGTCCGGTCGTAGCTCACGAGCAGGAAGTACGGCCCCGCCACCGCGGCCGCCGCCGCCGCGAGCGCGAACGCCGCCGTGTAGCCGAAGCGGGCCACCAGCGGGCCGAAGAGGATCGACCCGCCGCCGATGCCGATGTCGAAGGCCGCGAGCATCGCTCCGAAGGCGGCCCCGCGGCGCGCGGCGTCGACGCGCTCGAGGACGAAGGCCGAGAAGGCCGGATAGAGGGTCGAGAAGCCGCCGCCGAACGCGACCGCGGCGGCGGCGAGGCCGGCCCGCGACTGCGCCCCGGCCAGCAGACCGAGGCCCAGCACCACGAAGGCGCAGCAGATCGGCACCGCGCGCCGGGCGCCGAAGCGGTCGATCGACGAGCCGAGCAGCGGCCGCGCCAGCAGGATCGTGCCCGCGAAGACCGAGAAGAAGAGGCCGCGGGGCTCGATCCCCCGCGCGGCCGAGAGCTGGGCGACGAAGGAGGTGACACCGCCGTAGCCGAGCGAGACCAGCAGCAGCGAGACTCCCAGCCGCAGCGAGCCCCACTCCACGGCGCCCGGCCCGAGGAGGCCCGCGAGCGAGAAGCCGCGGCCGCGCCCGCTCTCCGGGAGGCGCAGGGCGAGCAGTGCCACCGCCAGGTAGAGGAGGACCAGCGAGGCGCAGAGCCAGCTCCAGCCCCGGCGGGCGAGCGCGAAACCGAGCGCCGGGGCCAGCGCGATCGCCAGCGTGCTCGCGAGGCCGAAGTAGGCCATCCCCTCGGCCCGCCGCTCGAGCGGCACCAGGTCGCTCGAGTAGGCGAGGCTGGCGGTGAGCAGGCTCGACCAGGCGACGCCGTGCGGCACGGCGAGCCACGCCAGCACCTCCCACCGCGGCACCACGGCGTAGAGGAGGCCGAGCAGCGCCAGCACCAGCCCCGCGCCGACGAGCACGCGCCGCCGCCCGAGCAGGTCCGCGAGCCCCCCGGTCCAGGGCGCCGAGAGCGCCGAGGCGATGGTGAGCGCGCCGAGGAAGATGCCGCTCGCCGCCTGCGTCCCTCCGAGCTCCAGGATCCGGAACGGCACCGCCGGGAAGAGCTGGAACGACGCCGCCGCGGCCGCGAACGAGACGGCCCAGATCGCCGCGAAGCGGGCGGTGAGGAGCGGCGGGCGCGTCCCTTCCATTTCCGCCACGCTAGCAAAGGCCGGGAAACTGGTGACAGTTAACTCAATTCGGCAGGAGTGCCGGGCGAGCCGCTCGCTACGGGGAATTGAGTAAACTGTCACCAGTTTCCCCCCCTGCGGGAGGCGTGGGACATGTTCCGGCACGTGCTGGTGCCCCTGGACTTCACGGAGCAGAACCGGGAGGCGGTCGCGGTGGCGCGGCGGATCGCGGCCGCCGACGGCACGGTCACCCTCCTCCACGTCATCGAGCGGATCGACGAAGAGGCGGACACCGAGCTCGACACCTTCTACGCCCGTCTCGAGGAGCGCTCCGGGGAGCGCATGGCCGCCGTCCTCGGGGAGCTCGCCTCCGAGCCGTTCGCGAGCCACTCGCGGATCGTCTACGGGCGGCGGGCGCAGACCATCGTCGAGTGCGCCCGCGACCTCGGGTGCGACCTGATCGTGATGAGCTCGCGGCGGATCGACTTCGAGCGGCCGGGGAGCGACTGGATCTCGATCAGCCACAAGGTGGCGATCCTCGCCCCCTGCCCGATCCTGCTCGTCAAGTAGCGGCCGGTCCCGCCGCCCGCCGCGGCAGCAGCGCCGGGCGGTCCGGTGCCTCCTCCCACTTCTCCACCGAGTAGCGGAAGAGCCGGAGGTCCGGCGCCCAGAATCCGGGGTCGAGCCCCGCCTTGCGCTTCAGGTGCCGCAGGAACTCCTCGGGCCGCGGCAGCTGCTCCCAGACCTGCGGCAGGAAGGTGCCGCGCCGCCCCTGCCAGGCGAGGACGACGCCGTCGCTCCCCGGGCGGAGCGCCGCGCGCGCCGCGGCCTCGTCGAGCGGCGGCAGCGGCTCGAGCGGCGAAAGAAGGGAGACCTCCAACCCCAGGCGGGGGAGCTCGGCCGCCTCCACGGGCGGGAAGCGGTAGTCCTCGAACGCCGCCGCGAGCGCGTTGGCGCGCACGTCCTCGACCAGCGGGCGGCGCGGTTCGAGGCTCCCGATGCAGCCGCGGAGGGCGCCGGCGAGGGTCAGCGTCACGAACGTCGCCGCCGGCCGCTCCAGCCACGCGGTGCGATCGACCCAGGCCACGGGGAGCCCGAACCGCTCGGCCAGCGCCCCGCGCGCGAGGCCGGCGAGGAGCGCGCCGGCCGCCGCTCCCGCCGGGCGCTCAGGCATCGGCGGCCGTCCCGAAGGCGAAGGCACCGTAGCCGACCACCTGGTCGCGCGGACCGGCGGTGTCGCCCGAGTTGCGCAGGTCGAGCACCTCGGCCGCGAGGCCGCGCCGCGTCGCCTCG
>JAHDVN010000357.1 GCA_023384635.1 Thermoanaerobaculia bacterium | reverse complement strand
TCGGGGGGCGCCGTCCGTTCCTCGTCGGCTGGCTGTTCGGAAGCGCCGGCTGGCTCGCGGCGCTCCCCTGGATCGTGCCGACGCTCACGACCTACGGCCTGCTCCCGGGCTGGCTGGCGGGTCTGGCGCTCCTCCTCCTCGCCGCCTACCTGGGGCTCTTCGCGGGGTTCTTCGCGCTCCTCGCAGCGCCGGCCTGGCGCAGCGGGGGCTGGGTCGCCTGGCTGGCGCCGCCGGCGATCTGGGTGGCGCTCGACGTCGTCCGGGAGCACCTCCTCACCGGATTCCCCTGGAACCTCCCCGCCCATGCGTGGGTCGAGGTGCCCGGCGCCCTCCCGCTCGCCGCCTGGGTCGGCGCCCACGGCGTCTCCTGGCTCCTCGTCGCCACCGGGCTCGGGCTCGGCCGGGCGGCCGCGACGCGGCGGGCCGGCGCCGCGGCCTGGGTCCTCCTCGCGCCGTTCGTCCTGCTGCCGGTGGCGGGGCGCTGGGCGACGGGCACGGGGGAGCCGGTGGCGCCGGTCCCGGTCCGGATCGTGCAACCGAACATCCCGAACCTCGTCGGCTGGGACCCGGACGCGGTGGAGCGCCACACGGAGCGGCTCTTCGCGCTCTCCCGTGCCGCCTGCGACCGGCCCGCGCTCCTCGTCTGGCCGGAGAGTGCGGCTTGGCCGTTCGAGTACCCGCGTGACCGGCGCCTCGCCGAGGCGGTGCGAGAGCTGGCGGCGCGCGGCTGCCCGGTGCTCGTCAACAGCCCGGTGACGGAGGGGGAGGCGACCTTCAACTCGGTCCTGCTCGCCGACCGGGAGGGCGTCGTCGCCCGGTACGACAAGCGTCACCTCGTCCCGTTCGGCGAGTACGTGCCGCTCCGCGACTGGCTCCCGTTCGTGGGCAAGATCGCGCGGCAGGCGGGGGACTTCCGGGCCGCCTCCGAGCCGGGGCTCCTCCCCTGGCGCGGGCAGCGGCTCGGGGTCGCGATCTGCTTCGAGGTCATCTTCCCCGGCGAGGTGGCCGAGCTGGTGCGCGGCGGGGCGACCCTCCTCGTCACGGTGACCAACGACGCCTGGTACGGCGACACTGCGGCTCCCTGGCAGCATCTGCGCGCGGCGCAGTTCCGCGCCGCGGAGAGCCGGCGGCCGCTCGTGCGGGCGGCGATCACGGGGGTGTCGGCGGCGATCGCCCCCGACGGCTCGCTCGCCGCCACCCTCGGGGTGGGCGAGGAGGGGACGCTGCGGGCCGACATCGCGGGCCGCTCCGATCTCTCGCCGCACAGCCGCGCCCCCTGGCTCGTGCCGCTCCTCGCTGGCGCCGTCGCCGCGGCGGGATTCGCGGCTGTCCGGCGGCCGGCCAGGGGTGCCGGAGCGGCGGCACCGGTGGTAGCTTCCCCACGCGCGAACGACCGGAGGAGCGACGAGCATGCTGGCCACTGATCTCCTGGAGCGCCTGGACGGCGCCGACGAGCGACTCTCGCTGCTGCGGAGGTTTCTTTGAGGAGCAGGGGCTCGAGGAGGACCTCCGCGATCTCGACCGCCAGATGGAGCAGCCGGGCTTCTGGGACCGCCCGAAGGAGAGCGGCCGCCTGCTGCAGCAGCGGCGGGGGATCGAGAAGCGCCTCGCGACGCTGCAAAGGCTGCGCGCCGACGCCTCCGACCTCGCCGCCTGGCGCGAGCTGATCGAGGAGTCGGAAGGGGAGGCCGATCCGGACGTGGTCGCCTTCGTCGAGCGCCTCGAGAGCGACCTCGCGCGGCTCGACCTCGAGATCAAGCTCTCGGGCCCGGACGACGACAAGCCCGCGCTGGTCGCGATCAACTCGGGCGCCGGTGGCGTCGACTCGCAGGACTGGGCCGAGATGCTGCTGCGGATGTACCTGCGCTGGGCCGAGCGGCGCGGCTACGCGATCGAGCTGCTCGACCGCCAGGACGGCGAGGAGGCGGGGATCAAGAGCGCGACGATCGCGGTGCGCGGCAACCACGCCTTCGGCTTTCTCAAGGCGGAGAACGGCGTGCACCGGCTGGTGCGGATCAGCCCGTTCGACTCCGCGGCGCGGCGGCACACCTCGTTCGCTTCGGTGTACGTCTACCCGGAGGTGGACGACTCGATCGAGATCGAGGTCCTCGACAAGGACCTGCGCGTCGACACCTACCGCTCTTCGGGGGCGGGCGGCCAGCACGTCAACCGGACCGATTCGGCGGTGCGGCTCACCCACCTGCCCACCGGCATCGTGGTCACCTGCCAGAACGAGCGCAGCCAGATCAAGAACCGCGCCATGGCGATGAAGATCCTGCGCGCCCGGCTCTACGACCGGGAGATGAAGAAGCGCGAGGAGGAACAGGCCAAGCGCGAAGGCGAGAAGATGGACATCGCCTGGGGGAGCCAGATCCGCAGCTACGTGCTGCAGCCCTACCGGATGGTGAAGGACCACCGCACGGGGCACACCGTCGGCGACACCGACGCCGTGCTCGACGGCGCCCTCGACGGCTTCATCGAGGCGTTCCTGCGCGGGCAGATCGCGACCCCCGGCGACGCCGAGGTGCCTTCGTGAGAGCCCGTCGAGCGGGCGCGAGAGCGCGTTCGGCGGTTCGGACGCTGGCGCTCGCCGCGCTGCTCGGGGCGGCGGTGGCGGGAGGGCAGGAGCCGGTCGGGCCGCCGCCTCCGGCCGCACCCGAGGCGGAGGAGGTCCCGGCGCCTCCGACCCCGCCCGAGGCGGAGGCGGCGCCAGTCCCGCCGGCGGGTCCAGCTGGCGAGCCCGCCCCGGTCCCTCCGGCTCCGGTCGAGGAGGCCGAGGCGCCGCCACCGCCCGGAGAGGCGCTGGAGACCGCGGAGCCCGAGGATCCGTGCGCCGTGCTGATCCCGGCGAACGCCCCCTGGATCGACCGGGCGCGGCTGGCGATGGCGCGGACCCTCTGCACCTCCGTCGACCGGGCCGACCGCTACTTCGGCGGCCGCGAGTTCGACGAGCGGCGCGAGGGGACCTGGGGACGCCTGAGCGTGCTCGCCGACTGGGACGAGCGGGACGGCTGGAGCGGCAAGGGCCGCCTGCGGGCCCGCATCCAGCTGCCGCGGACCAAGCAGCGGCTCTACGCTCTGGTCGGCCGCGGCGACGAGACCGAGCTGCTGCAGGACCGGGGCGAGGCGTTCGGCGCGCTCCCCGAGACCTTCCGCGATCTCGCCGACGACGAGTGGCTGCTCGGGCTCGGCTACAGCCCGCCGCGCCGCACGCGGGGGGCGTTCCGGTTCGACGCCGGCGTGCGCGTCGACACCCCGCTCGAGCCGTACGTGAAGGGAAGCTGGTCGACGGCGCGGTTCTTCGGCGAGGAGAGCCTCGGAAGGTACCGGCACACCGTCTTCTGGCGCGGCGACGACGGTTGGGGCAACACCGGCCGCCTCGATCTCGAGCGGCTGATCGGCGACCGCTTCCTGCTGCGCTGGACGAACAGCGGCACCTGGTCCGAGGCGACCGACGGCCTCTTCTGGTACAGCACGGTGACGCTCTTCCAGAGCCTGGGCACGGGGCGGGCGATCGCCTGGCAGCTGCGCTCGGAGGGGGAGACCGACGAAGCGGCGGCGGTGCGGCTCTACGGCGTGGGGGCGACGCTGCGCCTGAACGTGCTGCGGCGCTGGCTC
>JAHDVN010000356.1 GCA_023384635.1 Thermoanaerobaculia bacterium | reverse complement strand
GCACGTAGACGTACCCTCCGACCGCCGCGACCCCGCTGTTCGAAACCCCGGTGAGGAGATTCGCGCGGTTGGTCCAGGTGTTGGCGACCGGGTCGTACTCCTCGATCGGGATGGCGCGATTCCCGCCGGCGGCTTCGCCCCCGGCGAGGAAGAAGTGGCCGGTGACCTCGTCGTAGGCCACGCCGGTGCGCGAGCGCGCGGTGTTGATCGGAGAGATCGCGGTCCAGGTGCCGCTCGTGCAGCCCTGGCCGACGACGGGCGGGGGCGCGAGAAGCGTGCCGAGAGCCCCGGCGAGAATGACGGCAGACAGCGAAGAACGCATCTTCGACCTCCTTCCTGGTACATCCAGCTTGAATGGCGGGAGGATACTCCTGCTGCCGTCACGGGGCAACCGCCACCCCGGCCGACCGGGCGCCTCCGGCCCCGCCCGCACCCGCCGGCCCGATCCTTGCGGGCCGAGCTCCGGGTGGGGCAAGATGCGCCGCCCGACCCGCTCGAGGAGGCCTCCGAATGCCGACGCCAGCGCTCCACGAACCGTCAACCCCGGTCCCGCCGGCCGGCAGCCGGCTGGCCCTCGCGTTTCTCGTGGCCACAGCCGTCGCGCTTCCTCCCGCCGCCGGCGCCGCCGCCTGGCGGCCCGAGGGGCCGGACACGGGCAACGTCCGCGACGTCGCCTTCGACCCCCACCGCCCGGGGACGGTCTGGGCCGCCACCGCCAACGGCGGTGTCTGGCGCAGCGGCGACGGGGGCAGGAGCTGGACGCTCCCGGGGACGGGGATGATGGGGCGGAAGATCGAATGGCTCGAGCCCGACCCGGGCACGGCGGGCACCCTCTGGGCCGGGATCGACAGCCCGGGGCGCCCCTCGCTCTTCCGCTCGCGCGATGACGGCGCGACCTGGGAGCGGGTGACCGACCGCTATCCGGGGGTGCTGGGGACGCTCCAGCCCACCGGCGCGCGGATCGCCTTCGCGCCCTCGCGGCCGGCCGAGATCTGGGTCCCCTCGACCAACCTCCACTACCGCAGCCGGGACGGCGGGAAGACCTGGAGCGACTTCCGGGTGCCGGGCCAGGACGCCTACGTCTTCGCGGTCGATCCCGCCGATCCGCAGGTGGTCTACGCGGGAGGGCGCGGCGACACCCACCACCTCTCGCGCAGCGACGACGGCGGCGCGAGCTGGACACCGGTCGGCGAAGGGCTCGACGGCACGCTGCGCCTCCTCGCCGTCGACCCCTCCGCGCCGCAGGTGGTCTGGACCGTGGTCGGTTTCAACCAGCTCCACCGGAGCGCCGACCGGGGGGCGACGTTCGCCCGCGTGGCGATCCCGGCGGACGGCACCGACGAGATCTGGAAGCTCGCCATCGACCCCTCCGACTCCCGCCGGCTCTGGGCCGCGACGGAGAGCGGGCTCTTCCGCTCGGCCGACGGCGGCGCCACCTGGCAGCGCTCCGACCGCGGCACCGGGCGCTACTGGGTGCGCGCGGTGGCGGTCGACCCGGCGGCACCGGGCACGCTGGTCGCCGCCACCTCCGGCGGCGGCCTCTACCGGAGCGAGGACGGAGGCGCCTCCTGGCGGCCGTCGAGCGCCGGGCTGGGCGCCGGCTGGGTGGAGCGCCTCTACGGCGCTCCGGGCTCGGATCTCCTCTTCGCGCGCGCCGGCACGGGTCTCTTCCGGCGCGACGCCGAGGGCGTCTGGACGGAGATCGCCGCGCCGTTCGTGGAGGCCGGCGAGCGGGCGACGCCGGACGGCATGTCGATCGACGCGGGGACCGGAGTGGTCTTCGGCTGGCAGCACTCCCGCGCCTGGCGCTCGCGCGACGGCGGCCGCAGCTGGGAGGAGCTGAAGGGCAAGGAGCTCTCCGCCCGCGACGTCCTGCGCAACCGGCTGGAGGGGGTCCAGTTCCGCAGCCTGGCGCCGGACCCCGCCGACCCGCAGCGGCTGTGGGCAGGCGCCCGCTCGAACAGCGAGCCGGGCAACGCCGTCTTCCGCTCGCGGGACGGTGGCCGCAGCTGGGAACCGGCAGGGCGGGGATTGCCGGGGGGCGAGGAGGTCACGCTCCTGCGGGCGGTGGCGCCGCAGACCCTCCTCGTGCTCGTCGACGACGCCGGCCTCTTCCGCTCGGCCGACGGCGGGGATTCCTGGACGAGGGTAGGAAGCGGCCTTCCGGGCCTCGCCGTGCGCGAGATCGCGGCCGACCCGAACGAGCCGGCCCGCCTCTTCGCCGCCTTCGAGCAGGGGCTCTTCCGCTCGGCCGACGGCGGCGCGACCTGGATCCGGGTCGAGGGGGCGCTCGCCCAAGAGGACGTCGAGGCGGTGGCCGTCGCTCCCGACGGGAAGGTCTACGCCGGCAGCTTCGGCGGCGTCTTCCGCTCCACCGACGCCGGCGCCACCTTCACGCCGATCGGCGACGGCCTGCCGGTCTCCGACGTCCGCGCGCTCGCGGTGGCCGGCTCGCCGCCGCGCCTCTGGGCCGGCCTGGCCGGCGGCAGCGTCTGGTCGACGGCGCTCGAGTAGCGGCGGTCCGCGAGGCCTCGCGTCATCGCAGCATACCGCCCCGGCTCCTGCAGGGGCGCGTCGCGACGCGCCCCTACGGGTGCCCCGGCAGAGGCTGGTGCCCGCTCGAGGTGAGGGGCGGGAGCGCCCCTACTTGACGATGTCGAGCAGCTCGACCTCGAAGGCGAGGGTCGCGCCGGGCGGGATCGAGGGGCGGCCGCGGTCGCCGTAGGCGATGTCGGAGGGGCAGACGAGCTTCGCCTTGCCGCCGACCTTCATCTTCTGCAGCCCCTCGGTCCAGCAGGGGATGACGCCGTTCAAGGGGAACTCGGCCGGCTGGCCGCGCTTGATCGAGCTGTCGAACTCGGTGCCGTCGACGAGCGTGCCGCGGTAGTGGACGCGCACCTTGTCGGTCGCCTTCGGAGAGGCTCCCTTGCCGGCCTGGGTCTCGACGTAGACGAGGCCGGAGGCGGCCTTGACGGCGCCGCTCTCCTTGGCGGCCGCCTCGGCGAACGCCTTGCCCTTCTCCTTCTCCACGCCGGCGCGGCGCTCTCCGCGGACCGCGGCGAGCTCCTGCGTCTTCGCCGCGTATGCCTCGAGGTCGACCGCCGGCTTGCCCGCCTGGGCGTCGGCCAGCGCGCGCTGCACGATCGCGATCTCGGCCGCCGAGAGCTCGAACGGCGCGAGGTTGCGGTGGACGAGCAGCCCGAGGGCGTAGACCGTCTTCTCCTCCTCGGTGGTGGGAGCGGGCGACTGGGCGAAGGCCGGTGCGAGAGCCGCCAGGGCGGCGGCGAGGCAGATTCCGAATGCGAGCTTGCGGACCATGGTCTCTCCTTTCGCGGCGGAGTCTACTCCCGCGCGGGCGCAGCAGGCTGGCTCAGGGAGTCGGGCTCTCCTCCTCCTCCTCGGGCGCGTCGGATCCCCCGGGCAGCGCCAGGGGGTCGAGGCCAGGCAGCTCCTGGCGGGTGATCGCCTCGATCTCGCCGCTCATCCCCATGAGGTTCTTCACCACCCGCTCGAGCTGCGTCTCGCGCCGCTTCCAGAGGCGCTCCATCGCGTCCCGCTCCCGCTGCAGATCGGCGCGCAGCGCCTGGAACGCCTCCACCACGCCGCGCAAGCGGTTGGCGAACTGGG
>JAHDVN010000355.1 GCA_023384635.1 Thermoanaerobaculia bacterium | reverse complement strand
CCTCCTGGCCCCGGACGTCGGCCAGGTCGGGCAGGTCGGCCGGCAGATCGCCGGCGGTGGTGGAGGCCCGCGCGGGGAGGAGGGGGGCGCTGCCGAGGAGGTGCTCGATCCCCTCCGAGAGGCCGGTCAGCGGGATCACCGGCACGCCCCCGAGGGCGGCGGCCTCGCCGGCGCTGGCCCGTGGGAGGAGCAGCTCGCGGGCGGCCAGCCGGCCGGCGAGGTCGGCGATGGCGAGCCCCCCGCGCACCGGGCGGATGGTGCCGTCGAGGCCGAGCTCGCCGCAGACCAGCCGCCCCGCCAACTCCTCCTGCGGGAGGTGGCCGTGAGCGGCCAGCAGCGCGAGCGCGATGGCGAGGTCGAGGTGGTTCCCCTCCTTGCGCAGATCGGCCGGCGCGAGGTTGACCGTCACCGCCCGCGGCGGCAGGTCGAAGCCGCAGTTCTTGAGGGCGGCGCGGACGCGCTCCCGGCTCTCGCGCACGGCGGCGTCGGGGAGGCCGACGATCTGGACCTGGGGAAGCCCGTTCTGGATGTCCACCTCGACATCCACGGGGCGGGCCTCGATCCCCCAGGGGGTGGCGGCGGTCGCACGAGCCAGCATCGCCCCCCTGGACGCGAAAGGCGACCAGGATCTTGCACCGCCCTGGCAGCGGGTCAGAGGAGGCGGCGGTAGGCGGCGGGATCGAGCCGCCAGACGGGAACCCCGCAGTAGCGCGGCCCCTCCGGGCAGATGGGCCTGGCGCCGGCGCGGTCGCGCAGCCCGCAGGGGGGCAGGAGCCAGCGGCCGATGCGAGGGTGGAGGGCGCGGATCTGGCTCGCCTCGTCGAGGCTGGCCTGCCAGATCTCCTCCTGGGCGTTGTAGCAGAGGCGCAGCGTGAGCTTGTGATGGAGATGGAGGAGGTCGGCCGACTCGGTGAAGCGCACGGCGACCCCGTTGGGCAGGAGATAGTGGACGAGCTCCACCGGCGCGCCGAGCCGGCGCAGGCGCGCCATCGCCTCCCACGTGCGGGCGCTGGCGTCGTGGTAGAAGCGCTCGACCGCCGGCTCCTCGGCGACGAGCCGCGGCACCACCACGTCGGGCTCCTCGCCGAGCTGGGCGGCGAGGATGGGGCGCGAGCCCGGGGTCATCCGGTGTCGCTGGTCCTGGCTGTCGGCCGAGTGCGAGAGGCGCTTGCGAAAGACGTAGTGGACGTGCGAGAGAGTCCGGCCGAGTTTGGAGTGCGTGGTGAGACGGAGCGACTCGCCGAGGTACCGGTTCGCGGCCGGGTCGAGCGCGAGCTCGAGCGCCCGGTCGTCGGAGAGCTCGGCGGCGCCGGCGCCGAGCACCTCCCGCACCGCTTCGGCCAGCGTCGCCTCGGCCCGCTGCGGCCAGTCGATCAGCCGGCTCGTGGCGCCGCCGAGGGAGCGGTCGAATCCTTCGCGGAAGCCGGGTGCCGGGCCCTCGCCCCTCCCGAGGCTGGCGAAGGCGGCGTGCTCGGGGGTCTCCTCGAGCGGGATCGGCTCCTCGAGCACCGCGGCGTACTCCGGGTCCGCCGCCAGCACCGCCTCGACCATGCGGCCGACCACGAGCCGCTGCTCGAGCGGGGTGTCGTAGAGCGCCGCCAGGCGCCAGTAGCGGAAGAGCGTCACCGCCGAGACGGTGTGGTAGAGGTGCGCGAAGGTGGCCACCGGCAGCAGGTAGCGCGCCACCTCCTGGGCCTTCTTCCGGATCTCCTTCTCCCAGCGCTCCGGCTGATGGCGCCGGGCGGGGAAGAGGCGGAAGAAGGCGCCGCGCGCCACCGGAGCGAGGAGCTCGGCGAGCTCGCGGTACTCCCGCTGCATCCGGTCGGCGGCCTGCCGGTAGACCGCCAGCGCCTCGCCGGCGAGCGGCGGCACCGCGTATTCGCCCTCCCGCACCGGCACGTAGCGCTGGCTCACCTGCTCGGAGTTGTAGAAGGGGTGGCTATGGAGGAACGACCAGAGGAACTGCCGGCTGACCCGCGAGAGGGCGAACTGGAAGTGGGCGTGCTGGAAGGTCGTGTGGTGGCCGGCCCGGTATATGTCGCGGGCGAGGGCATCCCGCCGCTCCCGGCGCCGCTCCGCCTCCTCGGCGGAGAGGCCGAGCCCCGCCACCTCCTCCGGCGAGACGATGCCGCGCGCGGAGTAGCAGGTCCGCGCCGTGGCCACGGCGTTGTCGAAGCCGCGCTCGAACCGGTTGACGAGACGGACCTCGGGAGGCGGCGAGAGGAAGGAATCCGGTCCGGGCATGGCGCGGCGCCGAGTCTAGCCCGGCTGGCGGTAAGATCGGCCCACTCCGCTCGCCGAGCCGGCGATGGAGCGGATCGCGCCGCCGCGGCGGCCGGGGAGGGTTCCGAGAGATGAACAAGGCACTGATCGGCTGTGGCGTCGTGCTGGTGATCGTGGCGCTGCTCGCGGGCATCTGGCTCACCGGCCTCTACAACGGACTCGTGGGCCGGGACGAGGAGGTGAAGAAGGCCTGGGGGAACGTCGAGAACGTCTACCAGCGCCGCGCCGACCTGATCCCCAACCTGGTGGCCACCGTGAAGGGCTCCGCGGAGTTCGAGCAGGAGACGCTGCAGAACGTGATCGAGGCCCGGAGCCGCGTGGGACAGGTGAGCGGGGCGGCCCTCCAGGGCGTGCTCGAGAGCCCCGAGAAGTTCGCGCAGTTCCAGGCCGCCCAGGACGGCCTCTCCTCGGCCCTCTCGCGCCTCATGGTGGTCGTCGAGCGCTATCCGGACATCAAGTCCACGGTCGCCTTCCAGGACCTCATGGTCCAGCTCGAAGGGACCGAGAACCGGATCAGCGTGGAGCGCAACCGTTTCAACGAGGTCGCCCAGGGCTTCAACACCGCGGTGCGGCGCTTCCCGGCCGGGCTGGTCGTGCGCCTCCTCGGTTGGCCGTTCGCCGAGCGGCCGTACTTCCAGGCGCAGGCCGGCGCCGACACGGCGCCCAAGGTCGAATTCTGATCAGGACGCGCGCCGTACGCCTCCGCGTCGCCGCGGCGGCGATCCTGCTCGCCGCCGCCGCGCTCGCGGCGCCGGTGCCGCCGCCCGCGCCCGACCGCTGGGTGCTCGACGAGGCCGGGTTCCTGAGCCCCGGCGCGCGCGCCACCCTCGACAGCGAGCTCGAGGCGTTCGAGAACCGCCAGGGCTCGCAGGTCGTGGTGGCCATCTTCCGGGCGCTTCCCGAACAGGTGGTGCTCGAGGAGTGGACCCAGCGGGTGGCCGAGAGCTGGAGGGTGGGGCGCGCGCGGCAGGACGACGGCGTGGTGCTCTTCCTCTTCGTGGCCGAGCGGCAGGTGCGCCTCGAGGTGGGGTACGGCTTGGAAGGGGCCCTCACGGACCTCGAAGCCTCGCGCATCCTGCGCGAGCAGCTGATCCCCCAGCTGCGTACCGGAGATCGCGACGCCGCTCTGCTCGCCGCCGGCCGCGCGGTCCTGGCCGCGATCGAAGGGGAGTACGAGCCCGGGCCGGGAGCGGAGCGCGGTCCTTCCGGCGGCCTGCCGTTCTGGGGGATCCTCCTCCTCGCCCTGGCCGTGCTGCTCCTCCTGACCATCGCCGGGCGGGCGGGGGGTTGGCGGGGCGGGCCGGGCGCCGGCAGCTCGGACTGGCCGGGTGGGGGCGGCTTCCCCCCC
>JAHDVN010000354.1 GCA_023384635.1 Thermoanaerobaculia bacterium | reverse complement strand
GCCGCCACGCTGCCGCTCGCCGCGCTCGCCGGGGCGCAGCTCCTCGTCTGCCTGATCGCGCTGGAGCCGGCCGACGGCGTCCGCTACTCGCTCCCGGCCCAGCTCGCGGTCGCCTTCGCCGGCGCCGCCGGCGCCGCAGCGGTGGCCGAGCGGCTCCGCCGCCCGTGGCTCGCCCCGGTCGCGGTCGCGGCGCTCGCGGCCGGCGGCGCCCTCTACGCCTGGCCGCTGCTCGCGGCCCGGGCGAGCGGCCCCGCACCGCCCGCCGCCGCGGCGCGCTTCGTGCGCGAGGAGCTCCCCGCGGACACCGCGCTGCTGGTCGCCAAGACGCTCCTGCCCCACGCCGCGGTGCTGCTCGGCGACCGCGAGCGGGTGCGCCTGGAGGCGGACCTCGAGCTCTTCGCCGGGGAGCCGTGGCGCCAGGTCTGGCTGCTGGCCGAGGGGGAGAGCTCGTGGCCCGGGGCGCGCATCTTCTCCTGGCCGGCGAGCGACGCCTACGGCAAGCTCACGCGCGCTCACTACCGGACCGTCTCGCTCAGCCCGGTGCCCCCCGAGCGCCGCTTCTTCGCCCGCCGCGGCGTCCACCCGTACGAGCCGAACGGCCCCGACGGCTGGTGGTGGCTCTCGGACCGCGCGGCGATCGAGCTCGCCCCGCGGGGCCGCGGCCGGCTGCGCCTCGAGCTGCGCCTGCCGCCGGCGCTGCCGTTCGCCGCCAACCGGATCGCGCTCGCGCTCGACGGCGCGCCGGCGGGCGAGGTCGAGGTGCCGCGGGGGGAGAGCCGCGAGCTCGTCCTGCCGCTCCCGGACCGGCGGCGCGTCGAGCTCAGCCTCGCCGCCGCCTCCGGGCTCGTCCCCGCCGAGGCGGGCGTCAATCCTCTCGACCGCCGGCGCGTGGCGGTCCAGCTCCGCGCGCTCGAGCTGCTGCCCTGACCCGGAGCGATCCCGATGAGCCACCGTCCGTCGATCTCTCTCGTGGTGCCGATGTTCAACGAGGCGGAGAACATCGAGCACGCGCTCGCCTGCGGCACCGAAGCGCTGGCGCGGTACGCCGGCGACTGGGAGGTGATCGTGGTCGACGACGCCTCGACCGACGGCACGGCGGAGAGCGGGGCGCGCCTCGCGGCGGCCGCGCCACGTCTCCGCCTGCTGCGCCACGCCCGCAACCGCAAGCTCGGAGGGACGCTGCGCACCGGCTTCGCCGCGGCCGGCAACGAGCTCGTCCTCTACATGGACGCCGACCTGCCGTTCGACCCCGACGTCCTCGGCCGCGCCATCCGCGCCCTCGAGGTGACCCGCGCCGACGTCGTCGCCGGCTACCGTCTCGACCGCACCACCGAAGGGCTGATGCGGACCGTCTATTCCTATTGCTACAACACGCTCATCGGGCTGCTCTTCGGCTGGCCCCACCGCGACATCAACTTCTCCTTCAAGCTCCTCCGGCGCGAGGTGCTCGAGGCGATCGAGCTGCGCTCCGAGGGCTCGCTGATCGACGCCGAGCTGATCGTCAAGGCGAAGAAGCTCGGCTTCGTGGTGCAGCAGCTCGGGATCGACTACTTCCCGCGCGTGCGCGGCGCCTCGACCCTCTCCTCGCCGGCGGTGATCTTCAAGATCCTGCGCGAGCTCGTCGTCCTCTACCCCGACCTGCGCCGGCCGCGGCGCCGCGCGCCGGGCGGCGAGGGGGCCGAGGAGCCGCGGGGGTGAAGCGCCTGGTGGTCACGGCCGACGACGTCGGCCTCCACCCGGGGATGACCGCCGGGGCGCTCGCCGCGCACGACCGCGGGGTGGTGACGGCGTGCAGCGTCGCGGCCTGCGGGGCCGACTTCCGGGCCGCCGCCCGCGCGCTCGCGGCGCGCCCCGCGCTCGACCCCGGCGTCCACCTCGCGCTCGTCGGCGAGCGGCCGCTCTCGCCCCCCGCCGAGGTGCGGAGCCTGGTCGGGCCGGACGGGCGATTTCCGCGCGCCTGGCCCGCCTTCCTCGCGCGCTACCTCGCGGGTGCCGTCTCGCTCGCGGAGGTGGAGCGGGAGTGGCGGCGCCAGATCGCGCGCCTCGGCGAGGCCGGGCTCGCGCCCGTCCACCTCAACTCGCACCAGCACCTGCACGCCCTGCCGCGGCTCTTCCGGCTGGCGGTCGGCCTCGCGCGCGAGCCCGGAATTCCTTTCGTCCGCCTGCCCCGCGAGCCCGCGGCCGGGCGCGGCCTCGCGGCGCGCGCGCTGGCGGTGCGCGGCCTCGGGGCGGTCGCCCGTCGCGCCCGCCGCCACCTGGAGAGCACCGGCGAGGGCCCGGCGCCGAGCCTCGACGCGACGGTGGGTGTCCTCGTCGCGGGGCGTCTCGATCTGCCGCGGCTGCTCGCGCTCCTCGGCGACGTCGACGGGTGCGTCGAGCTCGTCTGCCACCCGGGGACCGGCGACGCCGATCTCGAGCGGGCGACCCGCTGGGGCTACCGCTGGGAGAGGGAGACCGCCGCGCTCTGCGAGGCCGGGGTGCGCGCCGCGCTCGCCGCCCGCGGGATCGAGCTCACGCGCTTCTCGGCCCTCGCCGCCGCGGCCTGCGATTCGCCGTAGGGGCGCGTCGCGCCGCGCCCCCGCGCGCGCTGCGGCTCAACCCCGCGACCCGGCGAGCCAGCGGAAGATCGCCGCGAGCCCGGCGGAGACCAGGTCTCCCTCGCGCCCCCCGGCGAGCGCCAGCCAGCCGCCGTCGCGCTCGAGCGCCGCGAAGGTCCGCTCGACGCGCATCCGCTCGGTGGCGAGGCGCAGCGGCAGGGTGGGGTCGAGCGGCTTGGCGCGTGCATCCTCCGCCGCGCGAAACTCGGCCAGGGCCTTCTCGATCGCGGCCGGGTCGAGGACCGCCGCCGGGGTGCGGCAGTAGCCGCAGACCGCCCCCATGGCGAGATCGACGGGCGCGCCGCAGTTCGAGCAGCGGATCTGACGGACCCGGGCGGAGAGCTCGGCGAGCTCGCGCCCGGCGAGGGTGCGCACCAGCCCCTTGGCCTGCAGGAACTGGAAGCAGGTGAGGAACCGTCCGTGCCCCTCCGGGCAGCGGTGATAGGCGAAGCGGGTGTCGCGCTGGCGGTCGTGGGTGAGGCGCAGCGCCGCGCGGCAGCGCGGGCAGCCGAGGCGGGCGGCGAGCGGACGCCGGGCGTCTTCCACGGCGCCTTCCACCGTCACGTCCTCCACCGCCTCCTGCCCGCCGCCGAGCCGCGCCACCAGCTCGAGGGTGGCCGCCGGGGTGAGGGCGAGCAGTTCCTGGCCGTCGAACCAGACCCCCCGGCAGGCGGCGCAGAAGTCGATCTCGCCGGTGCGCCCGTAGTGCCCCTCGAACCGCCGCCGCGCCATCCCCCCGCCGCAGCTCGGGCAGGGAAGGGCGCCGTCCGTGCTGGTGCTCGTCGCGCTCGACCCGGTTTTGGCCTCCGTTCGCGGACCGCGCGCTGCCCGGCTTTCTGCCACGGATCAGTCCTCCTCTTCGTCGTCCGCGGCGGGCGCCGCGCGCTCGGAGCGCAGCACGAGATCGACCCGGTCCACGCGCCGGGGGTATCTCCGGACGACCGCCCGCTCGGCCTCCGTGAGCTCGTAGAGACCCTCCACCTCGCTGTCGAGCCGGCGCCAGAGCTCGCCGAGGGCCCCTCGGAGCGAAACCTGCTGCC
>JAHDVN010000353.1 GCA_023384635.1 Thermoanaerobaculia bacterium | reverse complement strand
GACCGACGGCTCGGTCAGCCGCCCGGGCTGGGACGTCGACGCCGTCGTCGTCCAGGCCTGCACCTTCGACCTCATCTTCAGCGACGGCTTCGAGGGCGGCTCCACCCTCAACTGGAGCGCCACGCAGCAGTGATCCGTTCCTTCGCCTCGCGGGCGCTGCCCGACGGGGAAGGCCGCGAGGCCTTCCCCGTCTCTTTCGCTGCCCCCGGAAGCGCACGCTCACGCTCTCGGGGCCTGCTGCTCCTCCTCGCTGCGCTGCTCGCGCCGGCGCCGGCGCCCGCCGAGCCCCCCGCGGAGGAGCCCGCCCTCGCGGAGTGGTCGGTCGAGCGCTTCACGCGGGAGGAGAAGCTCCTTCCCGGCACGGCGGTCCGCATCGAGAACCTCCACGGCGACCTCCGGCTGCGCACCGGACCGGAGGATCTCCTCGTCGCCTGGGCCGTCGCCCAGCGGCACGAGCAGGACCCGCGCGTCCCGGCGCTCGCGATCGAGGCCCGCGAGGGAGAGCTCGTCCTGCGGGTCGTGCTGCCCGAGGGAGAGGGATCCGCCCCGGCCGCCTGGGCCCGGCGCCGCCTCGACCTCGTGGTGGAGGTGCCGGCCGGCACGGCCGTGAAGGCACGGACCGACCGCGGCCTCGTCGAGGTGCGGGGGATCACCGGGCCGGTCGAGGCGCGCTCGCGGGCGGGCGACCTCCGCTTTCGCGCCAAGGGCCCCGTCGACCTCGAGACCGAGCGCGGCGAGATCCTCGTCCTCCTCGACGCCCCGCGCTGGGCGTTTCCCGTCCGCCTCCGGACCGTGACCGGCGCGATCGAGCTCCACCTCCGAGCGGATGCCGACGCAGCGCTCCGCCTCGCCACCCGCGGCAGCTTCACCACCGATTTCTCGCTCGAGGTGCGGCGGGTGTCGGGACACGGCAAGGAGGCGGCGGCGCGGCTCGGCGAAGGGCGCGCGCCGATCGAGCTCGCCTCGGAGCAGGGGCCGGTGCGGCTGCTCGAGATGCCGGTCGCCGTCCCGGCGAACCCCACGCCGCCGGTGCCGGACCCGACACCGCCCACGCCGTGAGGGACGGCCGGCACGGGAAGCGCCCCCCTCGCGCCGTCCTGCCCAGCCACCCGTAGGGGCGCGTCGCGACGCGCCCCTGCACCGTTCGAGGCGGCGAGGACGGGAGACCGGGCTCAGACTCCGTGCTGTGAAATCCGACCTTGCCACTCCGCGCGCATTGTGAAAGCGTTCCGCGAGCGATCCCCCCACAGACAGGAGACTCCGATGTCCCGAAACCGGCCGGTTCTCGCCCTCGCGTTGCTAGTGCTCTTCGGCGCCACCCTCGGTGCGGCGGCCGCCGATCCGCCGGCCGTCGTCCAGCGCGGCGCCGAGATCGTCGGCGAGGATCTGTTCCCGGTCTTCGTGGACGTCGACCTGCGCGACCTGCCGCCCGCCCCGGAGTGGCAGCCCGGCGACCCGGTCAAGGAGGTGCCGAAGCGGCGCCGGCCGCCGCAGAGCGAACGGATCGAGCCGCCGCCGGGACCCGACCCCTTGGTCGCCCGGCAGCGCGCTCTCGCCACCGAAGCGCTCCCCGACCTCGTCCTGAACATCGCCGGCCAGGGCTACAGCTCGGTCAACCCGCCGGACACGGTGGGCGACGTCGGCCCCGGCTACTACATCCAGTCGATCAACGGCGGCTCCGGCACGCAGGTGATCGTCTACGACAAGTCGAACGGCTCGGTCGCGGCCGGTCCGTTCGCCATGGACACGCTCGGCACGGGCAACTGCGCGAGCGGTCTCGGCGACCCGATCGTCCTCTACGACGAGGCGGCCGACCGCTGGATGCTCAGCGAGTTCTCGAGCTCCGGCAACCGGCTCTGCATCTACATCTCCCAGACCGCCGACCCGATCGCCGGCGGCTGGTGCGCCTACCAGGTCACCGCCCCCTCGTTCCCCGACTATCCCAAGTACGCCGTCTGGCACGACGCCTACTACGTCACCTCGAACGAGAGCTCGCCCGCCATCTACGCCCTCGACCGGGAGAACATGAAGGCGTGCGGCACGGCGCGCGCGGCTCAGCGCTTCACCGTCGCGGACCTCTCCGGCTTCGGCTTCCAGGCGCTCACCCCCGCCGACTCCGACGACACGCCGCCCCCCGTGACCACGCCGGGGATCCTGATGCGCCACCGCGACACCGAGGTGCACGGACCCGCGGGCCTGCCGGGCCACGACCTGCTCGAGCTGTGGGCCCTCGACATCGACTGGACCACGCCCGCCAACTCGACGCTCACGGCGCTGCCGAGCATCCAGATCGCGGAGATCGACTCGGACCTCTGCGGCCTGACCTCGTTCAACTGCTTCCCGCAGCCCGGCAGCTCGACGACGCTCGACCCGCTGCGCGAGGTGATCATGTTCCGCCTCGCCTACCGCAACTTCCCCGATCGCGAGACGCTGGTCGGCAACCTCGTGACCGACGTCACGGGCACGAACCGCGGCGGCGTGCGCTGGTTCGAGCTGCGCGACACCGGCAGCGGCTGGGCCCTGGAGCAGGAGGGGACCTACTCGATCGACGCCGACAGCCGCTGGATGGCGGGTATCTCGATGGACGTCCAGGGGAACATCGCGCTGGGCTACAACGTCTCGAGCACCTCGACCTACCCGAGCCTGCGCCTCACCGGCCGCCTCGCCACCGATCCGCCGGGCACGATGTCGGCGACCGAAGTCACCATCGCCACCGGCAGTGCTGCCAACGGCAGCAACCGCTACGGCGACTACTCGGCGATGTCGATCGACCCGGAGGACGGCTGCACCTTCTGGTTCACCGGGCAGTACAACACCTCGTCGCAGTGGTCGACCCGCATCGGCGCCTACAAGTTCCCCGACTGCTCGCGCGCTCCCGACTTCTCGCTCGCGGTCACTCCGGTTGCCCAGGCGGTCTGCGCCCCGGCGAGCGCGGCGTTCGACCTCGAGATCGGCCAGCAGCTCGGCTTCGCCAACGGCGTGACGCTCGCCGTGACCGGCCAGCCGGCCGGCACGTCCACCGGCTTCTCGGTCAACCCGGTGACCCCGCCGGGCAGCTCGGTGCTCACCATCGGCAACACCGGCGCCGCCAGCGCCGGCAGCTACCTCCTCGAGGTCTCCGGCACCTCGACCACCGGCACCAAGACACGGCAGGTGGCGCTCGATCTCTTCACCCAGGCGCCCGCCGCTCCGGCCCTCACGAGTCCGGCGCCGGGGGCGATCAACCAGCCGCTGCGCCCCGCCTTCGCGTGGAGCGGTGTCGCACAGGCCGGCACCTACCGGATCCAGGTGGCGACCGATCCCGGATTCCTCTCGCTCGTCCTCGACCAGGGGGGCATTCCCGGCACCTCGTTGACCCCGAGCTCCGACCTCGCCTCGAACACCGGCCACTACTGGCGTGTCCAGGCCGACAACGCCTGCGGCAACGGCGCCTGGTCGACCGCTTCCTCCTTCACCACCGTGCCGTTGCCGGGCGACTGCCCGCTCGGCGCCCAGCCCGTGGCCGTCTACTCCTACGGCTTCGAGGCCGGGGCATCCGGCTGGACCACCCCCTCCGGCGTCGGCACCAACACCTGGGCGATCACCACCACCAACCCCTACGACGGGGCCAACCACTACCGCGGCGCCGGCACCGCCTCG
>JAHDVN010000352.1 GCA_023384635.1 Thermoanaerobaculia bacterium | reverse complement strand
GGCGACGAGGCCCGTGCGCTCCCACTCCCCTTCCGGGGTGCCATCCGCCGACCAGCTCCGGTGCAGCACCCGCCGCTCGCGGTCGAGCCCGACCACGACCGCGCCGCCCGCGAGCGACGCGACGACGCTGAGCCCGGCGGCGAGCGCGGCGCCCGAGCGTTGCCACTGCGGCCGCGCGTCCTCGGCGAGGAGGATGTGGTGGGTCGCACCGTCCGCGCCGTTGGCCCACAGCCCGATCCGGCCGTCGCGGAACGCGCACGCGCCGAGCCCTCTGGTCAGTTCGCCCCCCAGGTCGTTCCACTCCCCGGGCGGGGCGGCCTCCGCGCGACAGCGGGCGTGCAGCAACGTGCTCTCGCGCCCGATGCAGAACAGGTGGAGCGCATCCGATCGGCCCACCGCGAGAAGCGACGACGGGGCGACCAGAGGCACCTGCCGCCACGAGGCGCCCGCGCCGTCGCGATAGGCGATGCCGCCGTCCGGAGCTACCTGGACGGTCCAGCGGGCCCCGCTCTCCGCCGCAACCCGCGCCCTGGTGCCAGGGGCGACGGCCGCGCTGCGCCCGGCTGGCGCGCGGACCCGCGCCCGCCGCGCCGGGAGGTCGCCCGGCCAGGGTCCCTCCGAGAGGTTTGCACCGGGCCGTTCCAGGGTCCGGACGACGCCGGAGACCTCCCAGTTCACATGATGCGGTCCGGTCTGGAGGGTAAACGGGATCTCGATGGGGGGCGACGCGGGGATGGAGGTCAGGTCGAGGTACCGCGTCACGCAGCTGATCTCGTAGTCCTCCCTCCACTCCCATGTCGAGCCCTCGTCCCGGAGCCGGATCGCCGGCCGCTCGCTCCAGAAGAAGCGGTGCGCGTCGCCGTCCTCCTCCAGGCTGAGGGTCTGGAGAAAGAGCTCGCTCACGTGCTCGACAGGAAGAGGCTGGAGACCCTCCGCAGCGAGATCGACGCGGTCGCCGCCCGAGAGCTCGCCGGGCCCCCACTTGCCGTGCTCCTTGGAGAGGCCGTGGAAGGGGCCACCGCGATGGCCCCCTCCGAAGAAGAACTCGAAATCCCCGGCACCGAGGAAGAACCCCGGATCGCCGTCGTCGTGGACTGCGAGCGTCCGGAACTCCACGAAGGCGTCCCGGCCCCCCGTCCTGAACCTCCCGGTGACCACGGCCGGCGCTCCGCCGAGCGTGTGGGAAGGAGCCTGGATGCGGAACCGGTGCGGCGTCTCCTGCGCGAGATGGTCGGCCGCTCCCCACCCGGCCGCGAACCGGAAGTCGTGCGCGGTCCTCGCCGGGCTCGGGAAGATCGGGTGGGCGATGCCGACGATGGCGCCGGTCTCCTCGTCCGCGATCTCGACGATGGGATGGGTGGGCTGGCGTGTGCGAAAGCGGATGCGCACCGACTCGATCCCGGGCTCGACGACGAGCCGGGTGATTCCCTGAGCCAGCGGGATGCGGTTCCTGATCTCCTCCGCGAGACCGTCCGGCAACCCGAGCCGCTCCTCCACGGCGACGTGGAGGCTGGCGAGGACGACCTCGGGGAAGCGGGAGCGCCGGAGCTCGAGGTGGTAGCTGTGGCCGAGCTCCACGGGCAGCTTCGGCGGTGGGTCGGCGTTCTTCTCGAGGCCCGACACGCGGTCGAGCGGGTGCCAGAGGTGATGAGGTCCGCCGTCGACCGACAGGAAGACTCTGCCGGGCCCGGCGCCCTCGGTGTCCCATCCGATCGATGCCGAGCCTTTCCCCCCCGGCCGCCAAGGGGAGATGAGGACCGGGTCGGGGTCTGCGACGAGCCATGCCATGGAGGCCTCCCTTCGTTGAGCGAGTCGGAGCGTCCGGCGAGGAGGCCGCGCCACGGCCGCCTCCGGCCGGCATCGCGCTCCACCTCTTCCCCTCAACGCGAGGAAAGGCCGCGGGATCCGGCCGGACTCCGGCGGAAGCCGAGAGGGGGGAGTGTCCGCGCCCTCAGCCCTTCGGGCGCATCAGCTCTTCGTAGGGGGGCCAGCCCCGCAGCGTCGCGAGGTCGAGGTCGCGGTGCAGGCCGACGCCGAAGAAGACCCCGCGGGCGACGCCGTCGCGGAGCAGGTCGAGCGCCTGCTCCCGTTTCCCCAGGAGTGCAGCGAGGCGCGCGCGGGTGAGGAAGACCTCTCCGCGTTCGTCGCTGAGAGCGGCGAGCTCCGCCGCCAGCCGGCGGGCCTCTCCCGCGTCGCCACTGCGCGCGGCGGCGAGCCCGGCGAGTTCGAGGTGGCGGAAGTCGCCCGGGGCCGTCGCGAGCAGTTCTCGCGCCACTGCAGCCGCCTCCTCCCAGCGCCCTGCGAGGTAGAGGGCGCGGCCGAGCCCGAGGCGGACCTCGGGGCGGTCCAGTGCCTTGGGCGGGCGGCTCCGGTACCAGGCGACGGCGCGCGCCGCGATCTCGGCGGCGGCCTCGGGCCGGCCGTGGATCGCGAGCTCCGCCGCGGCCGCGCGCAGGAGCAGACCGGGGTTCTGCACGGGGCCGCCCTCGATCGTCAGCGCATCGTCGAGAGCTTGCCGGAGCTCGCCGATCCGCCCGAGTGCGGCGAGCGCGGCGGCCTCGCTGCCGCGCGCGAGGAGCGAAGAGGGGTGTCGCTCCCGCGCCTGCCGGGCCAGGGCGAGTTCCTCCTCGTGCCGGTCGAGCAGGTGGCGGGCATCGGTACGGGAGGCCCAGGCCCAGTCGCCGCGCGGTCCGGAGTCCCAGAACCCGTGGTCGAAGCGGTCCGAGGCCGCGATCGATTCCTGGGGCCGGTTCAAGCGGAGGGCGTAGAAAGCGTGCAGGTAGCGGACGAGCTCGTGCTCGGGCTCCAGCTCCGCGCGCCGCCGGATCGCCTGCAGCGCGTCGGGGTAGCGTCCGTCGGCCTCGGCGAGTGACCAGTCGAGGGTCAGGCGTTCGGCCTGCGTGAGCCGGTGGCGCATCGACGCGGCGCGTGCGAGCACCCGCCGCTGAGCTTCCCGGTCGCCCCTGTTGCCGTGGGAGGTAGCCAGGACGTTGAGGGCGCCGAAGAACTCGGGGTCGATGGCGAGCGCCCGCTCGAAGTGCGGGATCGCAGCGTCGTAATCGACGCCGAACAGGTGGACCCCCGCCATGAACTCGCGGTAGGCGTCGTAGAGAGGAGGGCGCGACCGGGGGCCGGGCATGAAGCGCGGGTCGAGGACGGCGGCGAGGGCGCCCAGCACCCGTTGCCGCGCCAGCTCGATGGCGGCGCCGGGGGTCGCCCTGGGACCGGTCGTCGGCTCGATGGCGTGGAGGACCTCGCCGCCGGCGCCGGCGATCGTCGCCGTGAAGCGCAGCTGCTCGCCGTCCAGGTAGTAGGTGCCGGTCACCCGAGTGTGCGCGGGCGCGTCGGCCGCGACAGGGGTCGCGTGCCCGCGCGGGCGGCGGAGGAAGTCGAGCCGCGGCAGCTCGCTGCGGATCGCGTCGGCTGCCATCGCGCCGAGCGGGTCGAGCGCGGGCTCGGCAGTGCGGTTCGCGAACGGTGGCACGGAGACGCCGAGGAACGTCGAGGCGTCCGCAGCGGTCCCGGCGCGCTCGCTGCTCGGCGGGAGTGCCGCGACCAGCACGCCGACGGCCACAGCGAGCAGGACGACCCCCGCCGCGGCCAGCGGGCGGCGCGCCACGGCCCGCCGCCACCGTCCCGCGGGC
>JAHDVN010000351.1:1404-3649 GCA_023384635.1 Thermoanaerobaculia bacterium | reverse complement strand
CTCTCCCCGGTCGCCCGCGTCTCCAAGTACCCGGGGGTGAGCGGGGAGATCGCCGCCCACTGATCCGGGCCGGGGCGCCGGATCCCCCGCGGGCGCCGCGCCGCCGCAGCCACGCCCTCACTCCTGCGGCGGCCGCTCGGCGAACCAGCTCACGTGGCCGCAAGCGGCGCAGGTGAGCACCCTGGCCTGCCGGTTCGCCCAGTCGAGCCCGAAGAAGGTCATCCCGGGAGTGTTCAGCAGGGCGGTGCCGATCCCGACCAGCCGCCCCTCACAGTGGGGACAGACGAACTCCCGGCCCATCACGACGACATGGCTCGGCTCCATACCCACCTCCCGCCGGCCGGACCGGCTCGCCCCTCCAGGGTCTCTCCGTTCGCCCCGGAACGCAAGGGGTCAGAGGCCGAGGAACTGGATGGCGACGCCGCAGAGGAGGATCGCCGCCCCGGCGAGCGCGTGGGAGTATCGCTCGAGGCGACCGACGTGGAGGTGGCGGACTCCCGAGAGGCCGAGGAGGACGATCGCCAGCATGGTGGCCAGGGTCGCCACCGCGAAGACCCCGGCGACCAGCAGCATGCCGGCGGTGCTCGCGGCCGCGGCGGGGTACATCAGGATCGGGATGAGCGGCTCGCAGGGTCCGAGCACGAAGACGAGAAAGAGCGCCCAGGGGGTCAGCGGCAGCCGCCGCGCGGCGGTCGCCGCGGCCCCTTCGCCCTCGCCGTGGGCGTGGGTGAGGGCGTGCACCGCGACGTGGCCGGAGCCCAGGTGGACGTGGCCTCGCCCGCCCGCCAGCGCCCGCTTCAGCCCCCAGGCGGTGTAGACGGCGCCGACCGCGAGCAGCGCCCAGCCCGCCAGCTCCCCGCGCATCGCCTCGATCGCCTCGAGCCGCCCCAACGCCACCCCGAGCCCGATCCCGAGCAGCCCCAGCAGCACCGACGAGAGCACGTGCCCGACGCCGCACAGCAGCGTGATCGCGGCAGTGCGCCGCGTGCTCCAGCCGCGGGCCCGCGCCAGGACGACGAAGGGAAGGTAGTGGTCGGGTCCGAGCAGGGTGTGGACGAAGCCGATCGAGGCGGCGGTGCCGGCGAGCAGCAGCAGCTCTTCGGACATCGCAGCGCCCCCGGCCTCAGCCGTGGTGGTGGTGATCGGGATGGTGGTGGTGCCGCCCGCCGGTCGCCGGCGGCAGCTCCGCGCGGCGGGCCGCCAGCCAGGCGATCCACGTGGCGAGCCCTTCGCCCGTCACCGCCGAGCAGCGAACCAGGCGCGGGGCCGGCATCGTCTCGGCGAGCGCCGCCTCGACCGCCTCGACGCGGTAGCCGGGCAGGTGCGGCAGCAGGTCGCACTTCGTCAGCAGCACGAGGTCGGCCTTGCGGAAGATGACCGGGTACTTGAGCGGCTTGTCCTCCCCCTCGGTGACCGAGAGGGCGACCACGCTCGCCTGCTGGCCGAGGTCGTAGATCGCCGGACAGACGAGGTTGCCGACGTTCTCGACGAAGAGCGTGTCGAGGTCCGGCCAGTCGAGCCCGTGGAGCGCCTCGTGCACGAGGCGCGCGTCGCGGTGGCACGCGGACCCGGTGGTGATGGTCGCCGCCGGGATCCCCGCCGCGCGCAGGCGGGCGCCGTCGTTGTCCGTCGCGAGGTCGCCGGAGAGGGCGCCGATCCGGTGTCCGGCCAGCGCGCGCGCCGGCGCCTCGAGCAGCGCCGTCTTGCCCGAGCCCGGCGAGCCCATGAGGTTGATCGCGAGCACGCCGCGCTCGGCGAAGTGCTCTCGGTTGTGCCGCGCCTGGCGGTCGTTGCCGGCGAGCAGGCTCTCGTGCAGCTCGACCGAGACCTTCTCCGGATCGCCGCAGCCACAGGTGTCACACATCGGGGACCTCCATCTCGACGCGCTCGAGCAGCATCTCGTCGCCCGCCGCGAGCCGCGCCGGGCCGCCGCAGGCCGCGCAGCGGCGCGGCCCCTCGCGCGCCAGCCCGGCGCCGCAGGCGGAGCACTCCCAGCGCGCCGGCTCGGCGACGAGCTCGAGTGGCGCCGCGGCGCACAGGGTGCCGGCGCGCGCCAGCTCGTAGGCGGTGGCGAGCAGCGGCAGCTCCACGCCCGCGAGCTCGCCCACCCGCACGCGCACCGCGGTCACCGCGGTGGCTCGGTGCTCGCGGGCCGCCGCCTCCACGCGGTCGAGCAGGGCGGAGACGAGAGAGTACTCGTGCCTGGCGTTCACGGCGCCGCCTCCGGCGCCGCTCGCGAGGAGGA
>JAHDVN010000351.1:0-1394 GCA_023384635.1 Thermoanaerobaculia bacterium | reverse complement strand
GCGCCGCTCTGCGGCGACGAGCCCACCCGGGCGGAGGGGAGACGGCCCCACCCGGACGGGGCTTCATCCCGACGCCCCCGATCCGATAGCAATGGCCATCCACTCAACGTCACGGGCCAGAGGGCGCGGGCGAGGGACGGGGGCCGTGGTCGGAGAGGGCGAGGTGACGAACCCCGCGTGGCCGGCGCTATCCGGTCGCGCGTCAGCGAGGAGGTGCCCATGGTTCTCGCTCCGTCCCTCGGCTCCGGACCGCGCGGCCCGCTCGACCGCGAGATGCGCCGGCGCGACTTCCAGCGCCTGTGCGCCCTCGCCGCCGCGGCGGTGGGCCTGCCGGCCAAGGTCGCCGAACAGTTCGCGGAAGCCGCCGTCGCCGGCCAGAAACCGTCCGTCATCTGGCTCCACTTCCAGGAGTGCACGGGCTGCACGGAGTCGCTGCTGCGCACCTCGCACCCGGCGCTCGACGAGCTGATCCTCGACCTGATCTCGCTCGACTACCACGAGACCCTCCTCGTGCCCTCCGGCCACCTCGCCGAGGAGTGCCGCCAGCGGGCGATGGAGGCGCACGCCGGCAAGTTCGTCCTCGTCGTCGAGGGGGCGATCCCCACCAAGGACGGCGGCATCTACTGCAAGATCGGCGGCCACACCGCGATCGAGATGCTCGAGGAGACGGCGGCCAAGGCGGGCGCCATCATCGCCATCGGCTCCTGCGCCTCCTGGGGCGGCATCCCCTCCGCCGACCCGAACCCGACCGGCGCGAAGGGGGCGCACGAGATCCTCGCCGGGAAGACGGTGGTGAACCTCCCCGGCTGCCCGGCCAACCCCTACATCCTGCTCGGCACGGTGCTGCAGTACGCCACCCTCGGCACGCTGCCCGAGCTCGACGAGAAGGCGCGGCCGAAGTTCGGCTACGGCCAGACGATCCACGAGCACTGCCCGCGCCGCGCCCACTTCGACGCCGGGCGCTTCGCGCTCGCGTACGGCGACGCCGGCCACCGCGAGGGCTGGTGCCTCTACAAGCTCGGCTGCAAGGGGCCGGCGACACACGCCAGCTGCTCGACCCTCCACTTCGGGGAGGTGGTCGGCGCCTGGCCGATCGGCCTCGGCCACCCCTGCTTCGGCTGCACCGAGCAGCGCCTCGCCTTCCGCGTGCCACTCCACGACACGGTCGACATCGAGCGGCCGACCCCGCCCGACACCTATCCGCCGATCCACGCCCCGCAGGGGGAGGTGGGGGCGGTCGCCACCGGCCTCGCTGGCCTCGCCGGCGGCGCCGCGATCGGCGCCGCCTGGATGGCCGCCAAGAAGCTCGGCGGCGGCGAGGGCGCGCCGCCGGCGGACGGGGAGTGAGCGCGGCCATGGCTCCCTCCACCGATCGCCGCACCCTGCTCAAGGGG